>JANNVM010000043.1:0-5971 GCA_031414455.1 Verrucomicrobiota bacterium | reverse complement strand
ATTTTCCGCGAAGCCGACCGCATCGAGTACGGCCGTGCCGTTTCATCCGACGGCGACACCCTCACCAATTGGCGCTCGCTGTTGCAGGATGCCATGAAATCCCTCGCCGTCTGACACGTCGCCATGTTCCGCGTACTCCGTCATTTGCTCCTGCTCCTGCTCCTCGCCGGCTGTGTTCGTGCCGCCACGCTGGAGGAGGCGAATGCGCATTTCGCCGCCGGTGATTACGCCAAAGCCGCCGCCGCCGGTGATCAAATCATCGCCACAGAAGGCCCCTCCGCCACGGTGCTCTACAATCTCGGCAACGCACGTTTTAAACTCAAGGAATACGGCCCCGCCATCCTCGCCTATGAACGCGCCGCATTGCTTTCGCCGCGCGATCCTGACATTCGCGCGAATCTGAAACTCGCCCGCTCCGCCGCCGCCGCTTTCGCCGATTCCGGCCCTGACACATGGTGGCCGGGTGCGGCGCAATGGTTCAGCCTGCACGAGTGGTCCTGGATCACTGCCGGCGGTGCCGCGCTGCTTGCCGCCACCGCGCTGCTGTGGGGAATTGCGGGTCTTTCCCGTCCGTGTCTGAAACGCATCGCCATTGCCGGCATTGTGCTGGGCGTGCTCAGCGGCTCCCTGGGAGGCGCTGCGCTCTGGCTGCGCCGCGGTGAGAAAAACCTCGGCATCATCACCGCCGCCGCCACTTTACGCCTTTCGCCATTCCCTGCCGCTAACCCCGCAGGCACCCCCGGCCCTGGCCGTACCGTCCAACTCGGCGAGCGCACTAACGGCTGGGTCTATGTCACCATCCCCGGTGCCAGCCAAAGCGGCTGGCTGCCGGAGAGCGAAGTGACGGCGATCATGCCGTGAGCAAACAGGCTCAGAAGTGAATCAGTGGAGACGGAGATGAACAACCGTGTCATCATTACTCTTTGCATTGCCATCGTGCTTTTTGAGATCCGGCCCGACGCACCAAAGCAATGATGCCTCGTTGTCGTAGCCGATGGCTTTTCCATTGAATGGATCAAGCGGCAGCGCCGGAAGACAGTCAGGCACTAGTTGGTCAAGCCGCTCCGGCAAGTCTCTGTGTTCGAGATGCCAGGCCTTCAATGCGAGATTCAGTTGGAGCATCCGGCTTTTGGCGATGACTTTGAAAACGTTCCTTGCGGTGAACTCGTTGACGTCGTGCAAGGCTTCCACCTGTTTCAGGGAAAAGCCGTCGAGGAACGCTTTGGGATGAGGGCGGGACTTTTGGAATTGCTCCCAGGTTGAACAATCGGCCTTCACCAGCGCCCGGTTCCAGTCGAAAAACCTCGCCGTTGCTGCATCCCAATCCACCAAGGCGGCCGCCTTCATTTGTTCCTGCACTTCTTTCGGAGGATCTTTCAGCATTTCCGCGATCCATTCCTCCCGGGGGACCAACCTGTCCGTCGAACGCTCAATGCCCGCCTTTCCCTCCGCAACGTCAGCACCCGGCTTGACTGCGTCGGTGATGTCCTCAATTGCCTGCCTGATCGGATGAAGTGTAACCAACACCTTCTTCAGCGGTTCTTCACCTTCCTTGAGCACTTTAAAATGAGCACGAAAGACCAGGAACTCACTCCTGTCGCTTCCAGTGAACAGCGACTTTTGATTTTCGAGCAGCTTGAATTCACGCGCCGCAGCACGCAGGGCCTTCGCATCCTGGCAGGACTGGATCGCCCAGGTCGCCGTGTCTAACCCGCTCCAGGCACACCCAATCCCCATCATTGCAACCGACGACGGAGCGCCGGAGTCGAACATCTTCTGGCTAAATCCGTGTAGAAGCAGAAAGTCCGGCCACGCTTTTTCCCACTGATCATTCTCAGCTGCGATCACGGCTTGGGCTGCAATCGCCTTATATCCCCTGCTGAGAATCGTGAAACTTTTCGCTTCCTGACCCGGAGGAATCTGAAACCCCGGTCGTGCAAGGATTTGCCGTATCATGGGAACCACATCGCCATGCAGTTCCAGAAACTCATCCAGCGACTCCCGGTCCAGGACCAGATTCTGCTCCGGTTCTGTGAACCGGTAAAACTGGTAGTTACGTACCTCCCGTTCCTCACACAGGCCAGACAGTTCCTCCATTAGCAGCCAACCGTTCTCCGCATCCGGTACCGGCGTCAGCGGAGGGAAGAGATCTTTGTAGTCCGCCTCCGGCTCTCCCGTGCGGGCGGCGGCGACAGTAGTCAGGAGGATCAGCAGCAACCGGCAGACGGCAGTCATGACGCGAGGATGGCGGCGTTTGCGGAGTTGCCAAGGGAAAGGCGCGATGGTATCTGCCGGCCATGAATTCACTGCTGCAAAGCTCCGGCAGCGGACGGAGGGCACTCCCGCTCTCCGTAGCGGCCTGGCATGTGATGATTGATCAGGGCCTGGCTCCGCGCCGGGCGGAACTGCTGCGGGGTGTCATTTACGAAAAAATGTCCAAATCCATTCTGCACATCAAGCTGGCGGCGCGTCTCCTCGAAGTGCTGCAAAAGGCCCACGGTGATGAATATTGGGTGCGAAAGGAGGATCCGCTAACGTTCGCAGATTCCGAACCGGAGCCGGATCTCTCCGTGGTGGCGGGACGCGAATCGGACTATTCTGCCCATCCACAAACTGCGGTTCTCGTTGTGGAGGTGGCGGTATCCAGTGTGGAGGAAGACCGCGGCATGGCCGACCTTTATGCGGAGGCAGGCGTGACGGAATACTGGATAGTGAACGGAGCGGCTCGCTGCGTGGAGGTCTTCCGCCGGCCGGAAGCGGGGCATTATCTTGAGCAAAGCCGGCGGGAATGCAGAGAGTTACTGGAGTCGGCCGCGCTGCCGCAGTTGAAGGTGGATCTTCGGGCGCTTTTTGATATTCAGTCAGAGAGCTGAGGTAGCGGTTCCGAGGCATCAACGGTGAGTCTGTGGGCGAGTGCCGGCGTGGAGAAGATCTCTGCGACGCTGGCTTTCGTGCCGCGAGGAGCTTTCGCAGGCCGGGCGGAGTTGCAGCCGAATGTCCGCCTACACCCAGGCTCGCAGTTCTTCCATCACGCTCTCCTCCGCGGCGATGCCCGCGGGAGTAGTTAGGTGGAGTCGCTTGCCGGCGGTGCGGATGCTGAGGTGGACGGGCGTTTTGCCGGGGTTCGCCGTCACGATGCGGTGAATGGCGCGGAGGTCGGCCACGCTGTCGCGGGCGCTGTCGAGCTGGAGGACGAGCGGGCGAATGCCGTTGGCGGCGGCGGAGCCGTTGGCGGCCTTCGCGGGCGCGGCGGCGGCGGTGGCGGCTTCGAGGGGCTTAATGGCCTGGGCGACGAGCTGGAGAGATTCGGTGCGGCTGTCCTGCTCCACTTTGGCCTGCACTTCCACGACGCTGCCTTTGGTCATCGACTTGCCGAACTTCTCGTATTCCTCTCCCCACACCATCATCTCCTTGCTGCCGGTGAAATCCTCCACGCGCATGATCGCGAACTGCTTGCCGGTCTTCGTGTACTTCACGGTGATGTCGGCGATGAAGACACCGAATTTCACTTTCTTCCGCTCACGCTCTGACAACTCTTCGATCCCGCCGATCTTCTTATAGAGACCGCTCTCGAGAATGGTGCGCCACGGATCGAGAGGATGGCCGCTGACGTAAAAGCCGAGCAGTTCTTTTTCGTGGCCGAGCATTTCCTCCTGCGTCCATGCGATGACGTTGTTGCTGCCGGTCGTGCTCGGCGGGGGCGCGGCGACTTCGTCGAAGGCATCGCCGAAGAGCGAGAACTGCCCGCTGGCCTTGTCTTTCTGCGCACTCGCGCCGGCGGCGAGGATGGAATCAATGCGGCTGAACAGCGCGGCGCGATGCTCGCCGGTCCAGTCGAAGGCGCCGGACTTGATCAGGCTCTCCAGGGTCTTTTTGTTCACGCCCTTCGTCTCCACCCGGCGCGCGAAATCATCAGCGGTCTTGAACTCGCCGTTCCCGCGCTCGCGCAGCATCAACTCCACCGCGCCTTCGCCCACCCCCTTCACACCGGCCAGTCCGTAGCGGATGCCTTCGCGTCCGTCCGGCAAATGCTCCGGCTGGAATCCGCTGCCGCTGTAATTCACATGCGGCGGCAAAATGGTGATGCCCATCGCCGCGCATTCACTGACGAATGTGGCGATCTTGTCGGTGTTGCTGATTTCATTGCTCAGCACGCCGCACATGAATTCGACCGGATAGTTCGCCTTCAGATAGGCAGTCTGGTAGGTGACCAACCCGTAGGCGGCGGAGTGCGACTTGTTGAAGCCGTAACCGGCAAACTTTTCCAGCAAGTCGAAGATCTCATTCGCGCGCTTCTCGGGAATGTTGTTCGTCTTCGCGCACCCTTCGACGAAAATCTTGCGCTGCTGTGCCATCTTTTCCGGATCTTTTTTACCCATCGCGCGTCGCAACAAGTCCGCCGCCCCGAGACTGTAGCCCGCCAAAAGATTCGCCGCCTTTTGCACCTGCTCCTGGTAGATGAGAATGCCGTAGGTTTCCTTGCTCACGTCCTCCATGAGCGGATGCAGATACTCTACTTTCGCCTTGCCTTTTTTCCGGTCAATGAAGTCAGGAATGAGGTCCATCGGACCCGGACGATAGAGTGCGATAAGCGCGATGATGTGGTCAATCGTATCCACACCGAAGTTGCGGCAGAGGTTGGCCATGCCGCCGGACTCCAACTGGAACACGGCGGTCGTCGCGCCTTTGCTCAGCAACTCGAACGACTTCCGGTCGTCGAGCGGAATGGTCGCGATGTTGAAGCCCGGTGTGTGTTTGTGGATCAACTGCACCGCATCGTTCACAACGGTCAACGTCTTGAGCCCGAGGAAGTCCATCTTCAACATGCCCAGCTCCGTGAGCGGACTCATGGCGAACTGCGTCACCGCTTCGCCTTCATTGCCTCGCGTCAGCGGCACGTATTCCGTGAGGTCAGTGGAGCCGATCACGACGCCCGCCGCGTGAACGCCGGTGCCGCGGGTAAGGCCCTCCAGCCGCGCCGCCGTTTCGTAGAGTTTCGCCACCGCGCCGTCGGCATCGATGGCGGCTTTGAGATCAGGATTTTTCTTCTTCGCGTCCGCCAGAGTGATATTCAGTTCTGTGGGAATCATCTTCGCCACGCGGTCCACATCGCCGTAACTCATGCCCAGCACGCGGCCGACGTCGCGAATGACAGACTTCGCGCCCAGGGTGCCGAACGTGATGATCTGGCTCACGCAGGTCGAGCCGTATTTCTTCCGAACATACTCGATAACCTCCGGCCGCCGCGTCTGGCAGAAGTCCACGTCAATATCCGGCGGGCTGACGCGCTCGGGATTGAGGAACCGCTCGAAGATCAGACTAAAGCGCAGCGGATCGCAGTCTGTTATTTCCAGCGCATTCGCCACCAGCGAACCCGCCGCCGATCCCCGGCCCGGCCCGACCGGGATGCCATGGTCCTTCGCCCATTTGATGAAGTCCCAGACGATGAGGAAGTAGCTGAGAAAGCCCATCTTCTCCATCACATCCATCTCGTAGTTGAGGCGCTCCTGCAACTCCGGCGTCTCCGCGCGCTCGCCGAAACGCTTCACCAATCCCTCGCGGCAGAGTTTGCGGAAGTAGTCCCCGCGCGGTGTGCCGTCCGGGCTCTCGAACTGCGGATACTTCTCGCTGCTCGACGCGTCGAGCTTGATCTCCAGATTGCATTTGTCCGCGATCTCCAGCGTGCTCCACAGCGCCTGCGGGCAGTGCTTGAAGAGTTTGATCATCTCCTTCGGTGTCTTGAAATACACCTCCTCGCTGTAGTGCATCCGCTTCTCATCGAACACCATCTTGCCCGTGCCGATGCAGATCAACACATCGTGCGCCTCGTGGTCGTCGCGGTTGAGAAAATGCACATCATTGGCCGCCACCGGCTTGATGCCGAACTCATCCGCCCATTCCAGCAACTGCGCACTGCACGCCCGCTGCGCCTCCGCCACTTCGCCGCTCACGTGGTCGTGAATTTCCAGAT
>JANNVM010000042.1:0-6475 GCA_031414455.1 Verrucomicrobiota bacterium | reverse complement strand
GATGGTGAGAGGAACGCCGGCGCGGTTGGGGCCGACGCGGTCCTGGATGAAGGCGCTCACTTTGCGTTCGGCCAGTGATGACAAAGCCACCAGCGGCATAATGACCACGAGGGTCATGAACAGGATCTTGATAACTGAGGCAATGAGAAACGGGTCCATAGCGGTCTGCCGGAGGAAGCGCTCCGGGTATTCTCCCCGGCCCGCAGCGGCAAGCCGTTTTGTGAAGTTTTTCCCGATGCCGACTCCCGCGATTTTTAACTTTCCAGACGGCTGAAGTCCATGTCAGGCTCCGCGAATCATGAGTGATGCCCCTGTTCCCGCTCCGCCTGCGACGCCGCGCCAGAGTGCCCGGTCGGTCGGTTGTCTGCCGTTCATCGTCTTCGTACTGACTGTTGCCAGCGCTGCCGGAATCGTCGCCCTGCGCGCAGACTTGCTCCCGAAGGAGGACGCCGGACGGGTCGTCATTGAGATTCTCGACAGGCCGTCGAAAGAGGAACTGAAGAGTCCCGGACGATCCGGTTCCCGGCCGCCGGACGGTGAAACTCGTTCGCCTCGGCACCGCCGCCTGTGCGCTGCTTCTGGCGGCGTTCCTGCTCTCCGCTTTCGTTAGCCGTCTTTGCCGCCGTGCCTGATTTCCCTTCAAGATCCCGTGCAAACACCACGCATTCTGTTCGCCGCCGCTGTTGCGCTCGTCTTTTCTCCTCCACTCCTGAGAGCCCAACTCAAGGATCAGTGATCAGTGATCAGTGCGCGGTAAAACCGAGAACCGGGAACCGAGAACTGAGAACCGATCTCACCTCACTTCGCCCGCTGCTTCCGCCATGCGGCGCGGTGGTTCTGAGCCCAGTCCATGAGGGCGGATTCGAAGCCCACGTCCCGCTTTTGCTGCTCGCTGAGCACCCATTTGTGTCTGAGGATCTCCTCGCGTTCGGCAAGATAATCTCCATAGGCCCCCCGCCCGCTGCGGGAGCCGGTATCGTCGTCTGGAGCGGTTGTTTCGGATGACATGAGCACGCAATATGGCTGTCCGGACCGGCGGTGCCACCGACTTTCTTTTCCGCCTTCATACTTGCCCGCCACATCGGGAGCGCCTTAAAGAAGGCTTCGCATTTCGAATCCTGCATCCCGCATGCCATCTCAACCACCCGTCCTTCACGCTGACCGCCTCACCTCCGGTGGCGCACTGATCATTCCCACACGCCTCGATGCCGCGGACCTGACAAAACTCATCCGTGTCTGCCAGGGCCGGCAGCTGGCGCTGCTCACGGAAGCCGCCGCCGCCTATGCACCAGCGGTGAAGCAGGCGCTGTCCGCGAGCGGACTGACCATGTGGGAGCGCGGGACGGAGACCGACTGCGAATCCGCGGCCACCGCGATCCAGAACGGCACGCTCATTATCTGCGTGCCGCCTGCCGTGGCCGCGGTGCGCGGGACCAGTGTCGCGGTGCCGCGTTCCATTCTCGAGGATCTCTGTGAATGGAATCTTCCCGTGCAGCCGCTGGGGGTGGATCATCCGGCGGAGCAAAGTCTCCGTGTGGAAAGCCGCAGCGGCCTTGCGGATTCCGTATTTTGCTTCGCGCCGGTCATTCCAGGCCAAAGCGTAACCCTGCCCGCAGTGCAGGAGGCGCTCATCGGGGCCGCCGCCGAAGCCTATGACACGCGCCCGGTCTTCCGGGAACACCTCGGGCGTCTGCTCGTCGCCGGACTAAAACGATTCGGCGCCACCGGGGCAGTGGTTGACGGCGTGGACGGCAGCGAGACGAAATACTCGCACATTTTTGCTGCGGCGGCTGCGCTGGCCGGGCACATCAAGAAGCAAACGAAACAAAAGCGCGTCGGCATCGTCCTGCCGCCCGGGCGCGGCGGACTCATCGCCAACCTTGCCGTGGTCCTCGCCGGGAGGATCCCGGTGAATCTGAATTTCACAGCGGGCAAGGAATCCATTCAAAGTGCGATCAAGCAGGCGGGTATTGACCGGTTCATCACCGCCGATGTCTTTGTCAGGAAAGTCCAATCGTTCCCATGGCCGGCCCAGAAGGACACCATTTTCATTGAGCGCGTGCTGCCGCGTCTCAAAGGCACCTGCGCCCGCTGGCTCATTCTGCAAAAGCTTCTGCCCGCGGGAATCCTCAGCACGCTTCTGGGAGTGCCATCGAAGGGCGGTGACGCGGAAGCGGCGCTCCTCTTTACCAGCGGCAGCAGCGGTGAGCCCAAAGGCGTCGTCCTTACCCACCGCAACGTCATTTCCAACGTCTCGCAGTTCACCACACGGCTCTCGCTGGCGGATGGGGCCAAGCTTCTCGGATGCCTGCCGCTCTTCCATTCGTTTGGCTGCACGGTTACGCTATGGTTCCCGGTTATCGAAGGACTCGGGCTCGTCACCTATCCAACGCCGCTGGAGCCGCCGAAGCTTGCAGAACTGATCGAAAAGTACAGCGTGGATGTCCTGCTCGCCACGCCGACATTTCTCCGCGGCTACATGCGCCGGGTGAAGGTCGAACAGCTCGCCAGCCTCAAACTCATCGTAACCGGCGCGGAAAAACTGCCCATGAATTTCGAGGAGGAATTCCGCAACAAATTCGGCAAACCCGTGATGGAAGGCTACGGCCTGACCGAAACCAGCCCCGGATCCAACGTCAATTTTCCGGATCCCGTTGCGACCGGCAATCAGCCGGTCATCCCCGCGCGCCGCCTTGGTTCCGTGGGGCAGTTCCTGCCCGGCATCGCCGTCAGAATCACCGACGCCATCACCGGCGTGCCGCTGCCAATTGACCAAAGCGGCATGATCTGGATGCGCGGGCCGAACATCTTCCCCGGGTATCTCAATGCACCGAAGAAGACCGCCGAAGTCCTCCACGACGGATGGTTCCGGACGGGTGACATCGGGCGCATGGATGCGGACGGCTTTCTCTACATCGAGGGCCGGCTCAGCCGCTTCTCGAAAATCGGCGGCGAGATGGTCCCTCACGAAACCGTGGAGGAGCACATCAACCGGGCGCTGGGCTACGACGGCGACAGCGAGCGCCGCATCGCCGTCGTCGGAGTGCCCGACCCTGACAAAGGCGAAGCCCTCGTCCTGCTCTCGACCACTGCGAGCGAAGCGGTAAAGCAGGAGATCATTCAACTCCGCTACACGCTGCTGGAGCGGGGCGTTCCCGCGCTGTGGATTCCCAAACGTCTCGTCCGTGTCGAACACATTCCCATCCTTGCCAGCGGCAAGCTCGACATCAAAGGCTGCGAACGCCTCGCGCAGAACGCGGCGGAGTAAAAGCCGCACCGGCAGACCGGTTCTTCAGCGCGCGGTCCCGATCGCCTCCGGCGACCAGTGAAAAAACGGGATTGGAAAGCAAGTGTTGCGGCTTACCCGGAGGCAAAACCCGCACCACGTCAGGCCATTCCCTTTTTAAGGTGAATCACCTAACGCGACTATGGAGTCGCCGGATCAACGGGCAATCCCACCAGACCCTCCCGCTCCTCCCGCCCGGGCTTCCCCGCCTCACAGCCGCTCCGTGATCGCCGCCGCCATGTCAGCGGTATTCACCAGCCGGATGTGATCGCCGGCGGTGAAAATATCGCGGGTGCGGAAACCGTCGTCTATGGTTTTGCGCACGGCGGCTTCGATGGTGGCCGCAGCAGTCTCTTCGCCGAAGGAGAAACGCAGCATCAGAGCCGCTGAGAGGATTTGCGCGATGGGATTGGCCACGCCCCTGCCGGCAATGTCAGGGGCGCTGCCGCCGCTCGGCTCATATAGACCAAAGTAGAGTCCGCCCTCCTTCTGCCTTCCCAGCGAAGCACTGGCCAGCATGCCAAGACTGCCGGCGATCATCGCCATCTCGTCACTGAGGATGTCGCCAAAGAGATTCTCCGCGAGCACGACATCGAATTCTTTCGGGCGGCGGATTAGCTGCATAGCGGCGTTGTCCACATAGAGGTGTGCCAGGGTGACGTCAGGATAACCTTTCGCCACTTCCTCCACGGTGGCGCGCCAGAGCAGTCCGTTCTCAAGGACGTTAGCCTTGTCAATACTTGTCAGGTGTTTGCGGCGCCCCTGCGCGGCCTTGAATGCCACATGAGCGATGCGCTCGATTTCGCTCTTCTTGTAAACCATCGTATCAATGGCGGTCATTTCACCATCCACGATGCCGCGGCTCTTGGGCTGGCCAAAATAAATGCCGCCGGTGAGTTCGCGAACACACAGGACATCGAAGCCGCCTTCGATGAGTTCATTCTTAACAGGACTGGCATGGGTCAGGCTGGCAAAGCAGACGCTGGGGCGCAGATTGGCGAAGAGACCGAAGTGCTTGCGCAGCGGCAGCAGAGCACCGCGTTCCGGCTGCTCATTCGGCGGCAGTTTCTCCCACTTCGGTCCGCCCACCGAACCAAAGAGAATGGCGTCGGACGCCTCGCAGGCGGCCACCGTTTCCGGCGGCAGAGCCTGCCCCTTGGCGTCAATCGCGGCACCGCCCACTAACTGATGATCGAAGGCAAAGGTGAGGCCGGATTTGGCACCGGCGGCGGTGACGACACGCAGCGAGGCGTCCATGACTTCGGGACCGATACCGTCGCCGGGGAGGACGGCAATTTTGAGAGGAGAGTTGGTCATAGGGAAAAAACGAGCGTTCTCAAAGCACGCCCTGCGCTGCTGCGCAAGCCGCGCCACAACAGGACTTTATGCGATCACCTTCAGCGGAAACGGTGCGCGGCGGAATTTTGCGGGTGTCGTGCCGCAGAGTTCCCCGTCTGCCTGGAGCGGTGCCCTATCCGGTCCGGTGATGTCGAGTTCCGCCGCCTGGAAATAGGTGATGCCCGGAGTTTGTGGTGCGTAACGCCCGGCGACCGCGGCGAGGCTGAGCCGCGTCACATTCCACACGCTCAGTGAATCCACCACCACCACGTCCAGCAGGCCGTCGGTGAACAAGGCGTTGGGAAACAACCGGAATGGTCCGCCGTAATGGATGCCATTGCCCACCAGCACGATGCGGCCGTGGACCGGCTCCCGGCCTGGCGCGGTGACCGTCAGCAGCGGTGTGCCCCGGCGAATCACCTCGACCATGCTGATCAGATAACTGAGCGGTCCGTACTGTTTCTTCCGCTCCCAGGTCGTTTCCGCGATGGCGCTGGCATCAAGCCCGGCTCCCGCGAGCTGGGCAAAATATTCGTCATTGGCCAGCCAGAGATCAATGCTGCGGACGTGCCCGACTTCAATGAGACGCCAGCAGTCGTCGAGTCGTGCCGCGGGCAGGCCGAGGTCATTGGCGAAAACATTCATGGTGCCGGCAGGGAGAATACCCAGTGCGGTGCCGCACTGGGGACCGGCGAGCGCGAGGCCGTTGACGACTTCATTCACTGTGCCGTCACCGCCCGCGGCAACGACAACCGGCGCACCGGCAAGCGCGAGTTCCCTCGCAAACCGGCGCGCGTCGCCCGGCCCGGACGTGGCGTAGATTTCGATGCGTGGACTCAGCGCCCGGATGGCCTCCAGCCGCTCTCCGGCCCGGGCGCTGCGGGCGCTCGGATTGAGAATCACGGGAATGGGCGGGCCGGCGGACAAGGCTTAGAGGAAACAGTTTTCGACGATACGAGTGAGCCATGCCTGGAACTGACGCTCATAGAACACCCCAATCTCGCCGTGATCGCTCGTGCGGGAGCAGGCGATGGTGACAAACTTCGGCGCCGGCCCGGGCTGTAACATAAAGACGCCGCGGGTGCGCACTTTGTAAATCGTGTCCGCACGGCGCGGCTTCGCGGCGAAATACTTCGCGAGCCGCTCCGAGCCCGCTCCGGTATCTGTTGCGGTCTTGTCAAACCACAGGGCCGGCACGCCGGCGATTGAACCGCGCCGCAGGTTTTGAAGCCCGAACGACTTGTCGGCCATCATCAAAGCCTCCATGTCTTCAAAGGATTTGATATTCGGTGCCACTTCACTCCAAAAACCGTAAAAACTCACCACATCCTCCATGTCACCGAGCACCTGCGCATACTCCGAGCCCCCGTCGCGCGGCACCTCAGTCCACTTGCCGGACCCGCCACCGCCGGCCTTCGTTACAGGCCGTGGGAACACAAGTGACCGCGCCGATGAATTCAGCGCCTCCTTGGGCTCAGGCGGCTCCTTGTCGGTCTGGCAGCCGGACAATCCCGCCGCGAGGAGCCCTGCGGCGATAAGGTAAAAAGGGAGACGCTGATTCATGCGACCCACTCCAACCCGCGGAACAGGGATGTCAACAGCCCCGGCTTCGCATCCGCCGTTGAACTCCAGCTCTATTCCATGCCCGAGGCTGGCTCTGCGACGGTCGCTCCCGGTGCGATCGGGCTGCCCGCCAGCCGGCGCGGTCGCTCCTGAGCCGTTGAAAACAGAATCCGCGAAGCCGCGCTCCATTCCCCGGAGCGCGGCTTTTTTGTTGCGGGCCTCCGGTATGCTGAGGGAGGCGCAGGTGCGGAGTGTTCTTTTCTCCGAGGCGGACTAAGCTGGCCGGGA
>JANNVM010000041.1:0-2470 GCA_031414455.1 Verrucomicrobiota bacterium | reverse complement strand
GGGGTCGGCGTGGACGCGAAAGTACCCGGGCTGCCGGGAGGCTCAGACATTCCGAAATCTGTGATAGGTGAACCGCCGCCGCTGCGGCGCGGTGCGAGGCTTAAAACCAGGTGGGGCGATGCTCCTGCTGAGCCCACTATTCCGCGGGCGGAGGCGGTGCGGAGCCGTGCGACCGTCAGACAAAACACCCGCGACGAGAGCCTCGTCGAAACGCATCCAGCCGCAGCAAAGACGCAGCGGATTGGCTCTCGCCCTGAGAGTTCTCCCTGACGACCGCACCCGCTCCGCGCCTTTCCGGCGCCAAGACGCCGGCCCGCATAGAGTGGGCTCAGCAGGAGCTTCTCCCCACCTGGTTGGAGTGGGCTCAGTTGGAGATTGCCTTCGGCTCCCTTCGCTGCGCTCCAGCTCTCCGCGCTTGGTTGGATTGGCTTTGCTCCCCGCCGCGCCCGCCATCATGGTGTCGCAACTGGAGTAAGCAGATACCAGCGACTGGGGAACGCAGCATCGAGAACCGCAATCTGACCGCGCTCGTTGATATCGACCGCTTGTTCAAAACTCACGCTTCCGCCGGCAAGCGAAGTTAGAGTCTTCGTGATATTCGATTGGGCGGACCAAAGTATGGCCGTGGAGCTGTAGTTGCTGCCAGTCGTGGTTACACCCACGGCCTGGCCAGCCGCATTGATCGCATACAGCCGCATCGCGTTGTTGGAGCCAGGGAGTTCGGCAGGGCGGAATGGGCTGCCATCGGGTTCCCAGTAGTAGGCAAGCGACGTTTCGGTTCCCACTGCCTTGGCCAATCCGACCGTCGCGCCGAGCGCATTCACATCGATGCCCCACCCGGTGGTATTGGTCACGGTTGGGTCCGCAAGGTGCCCCATGGTCATGATCGTGGCCACGCCCGTCTCCACGTCCAACTCCCAATTCATCGGGATACTTCCGCCCGCAGCGGCCGATTCGGGCGTGGCAGTGCCGTCCGGATTAAAGGACCGAAGGCTGCCTGCGACGCTTACGACGCGCACTTCGCGGGCCACTTCGTTTTCGTCAATGATGGTGCGAACCCCCTCCACGATTGAGTAGGCATTGCCGTAATAGCCGCCCTGGTTTTCGACTTGATTCCGGCGCTGGCCAATCACCCACATCCCCGAGACCACCGGCTGCAGCGGATTGACCCAGTCGAGGCGGGCCACCACATCGACATAATTATTGACGCCGGGAGTGAGATCTTTGACGCCTTCCACGAAGAGGAAGTCTCCATCTGCCGTGAGCCTGTTGCAGACCGTGGGACCAAAATCCGGCGAAAAAGAGATGAATCCCCATGCCGGATCCAGATTTGCCTGGTAGTAGGCCAACAATTGAGCTTCCAGATTAATCGCCGTGAGTGTGCCGGCCCCATTGTTAATCCACACCACCGGCGTGAAATCCTTGTGCGGTGTCGCGACCAGCCCGTCAGTCGAGGAGCGCAGCGACGCGCCGTAGATGATAGCGCCATCGTCCCTGATGCCCCCCGCCCACGTCGCATTGTGTACCACGGAGCCGGTGGAGGAGGTCGGCAACGGGAGCAGCCGGCTGATTCCTTTTGTTTCGCTGTTCCAGAAAAATCCCTCGCCAGCCAGCGTGTAGCGGCCGGATTTGATGACGGTGACGCCAGCCGCATCTCCCCTCCCGTTGATAATTTCGATCTGGTAGTCGTCCCCCCAACCAGGCTGGGAAATCCGCTCCATGGAGTAGCTCGCCGCCACAGGGGGAGGAGGCGGTTTCCCGCCATTGGCGGTTGTGGTGACGGTGCAAAAAACGGCGACGGCAAGGGCGGCGAGGGCCGGGATCACCCGGGGGAGGTGGCCGGTGGCGGGTGGCGATGAACGTGCGTTGGGCATGGATTTAATATATGTTAGGATCGTTGGATGGTGGATGGTAATGGGGAGTGAAGGATGAATTTCACAGAATGATCGGGAGTTAAGGAGCAGTCTGAACGCGGAAGAAGGATTTGGGGACGCCCGCCGTGGGCGCAGGAATGGTGAACGTTAGGACGGCTCCCGTTCCGGCGAGCGGCTCAAGGCCGGTATTGGTCCAGGAACCGACTTCCAGAGTCTGGGAGCGCCACAGTGTATAGGTGCGGCCGGTGACGGTGGGGAACCTGACAGTTAGGTTTCCGCTGTCGAGGACAGCGCTGATGATGCGGAACGGCTCTTCCCCGACAGTGTAGCTGAAGGTATCGTTCAAATAACGGGTTCCATCGAATCCTCCCCAGACGATCATCTCACTGCCGGTCCACACGGCCGTGTGGTTGTACCGCCCGCTGGGCGCGCCGGTGTTGGTCATCGGCTTCCAACTGTTCCCCGCTGGCGCGAAGCGCGCGCCGTCACCAAACGGGCTGTCGATGTCCGTTCCGCCCCAGACGATCATTTCGCTGCCGGTCCACACCGATGTGTGAGCGGAGCGCCCCGCGGGTGCGCCGGTGGTGGTGATCGCC
>JANNVM010000040.1:0-3808 GCA_031414455.1 Verrucomicrobiota bacterium | reverse complement strand
GTGATGAAGTGCCTGGAGAAAGATCGCGCCCGGCGCTACCAAACGGCAAACGGCCTCGCGAGTGACATCCAACGACACCTCAATAACGAAGCCGTCCTCGCCCGTCCCCCAGGCGCGGCGTATCGGTTTCAGAAAATGGTGAAACGAAACAAGCTGGCCTTCGCGGCCGCCAGTGCCGTGACGCTGACGCTGATCGCTGGTCTCAGTTTCTCCACTTGGGCATTTCTGAGAGAAGCCGCGCAGCGCCGAACCGCAGTTGAACAGCAAACGAAAGCTCAAGTCGCCCAAGCCAGCGAATCGGTGCAGCGCAAGCTCGCGGAAACCCAGCGGAATGTCGCGGTGGAGCAGCGCAAGCTCGCCGACATGCAGTTGGCCGTCCAGGCCTGGGAGGAAGGCGATCTCCAGCGGGCCAACATTTTGATTGACGCCAGCCGCCCCGCGCCCGGGCAGCCGCCCGCCTTCGAATGGCGCTATCTCAGGAAACTCTGTCAGGACCAGAGCATCAAAACCTTCGGCGACTCCAACCAACATTACCGATCGGCGCAGTTCTCCGATCGTGATTTAGTCCTCCTCAACGACAAAAAGACGCTCACTCTCCAGGATCTTTCCGGAAGGAAGAAACAGTTGCTGCTCGAAGATCAGGATGGTATCCGGCGCCCCACCTTATGTTCCGGGAACACGAACCTGCTCGCCACCGCGACAGACGACGGCCGCATCAAGGTGTGGGACCCCGCTGCCAAACGCGTGCTGGTGACATTTGAAGGGCATTCATCCTCCAAAATCGAAAGTGTCACGTTCTCGCATGACGGAAAATGGCTCGCTTCGGCAAGTTCGAGTAACTCCGCGCGTTCGGATAACTCCGTCAAACTGTGGGATGTCGAGTCGAGAAATCCAAAGCCCGTCCGGACCCTGCACCGCTATTCCTACGGCGGACGCGCCGTCGCCTTCTCGCCTGACGGGAGGCAACTGTTTTCAAGCGGGACCGAAAGCATGATCCGCGTTTGGGATGTCGCCACGGGGGCGAAGGCTTCGTCTCCACTGGAAGGTCACGCAGCGTGGGGCGGCCCTCTCGCAATTGCTCCGGACGGCCTTTCGCTGGCTTCCGCAGCTGGCGACAGCACCGTCATCATCTGGAATATGATTTCACACAAACTCGAAAGAAGGCTCTTCGGTCACATGGCTCCGGTCCACGCGCTGGCCATTTCGCCGGACGGGCTTATCATTGCTTCAGGAGGGTGGGACCACACGATCCGGCTGTGGGACTTGAAAACCGGCCAACAACTTTCACTGCTTCGCGGACACGGAGCTTGGGTAACTTCACTCAGCTTTTCGCCGGATGGACAGTGGCTCGTATCCCAAAGTGCTGACGGTCTGGTCAAACTCTGGACGGTCACCGCCAGCCTGGAAGGCAATGCTCTTGTTGGGAGCCCGGACTGGTTGCAGGACGTAGCCCTGTCGCCCGACGGCCGGCACCTGGCTTCCGTGGCAAGCGGGAGCACCGCCGTGAATCTGTGGGATCTGGCTACACGACGCCGGATCATGCTCAACGGACACAGCAACGAAACTGTGATGTGCGCGGTCTTTTCCCCCGACGGCAGAATTCTCGCCACCGGCAGTCACGATCAGACGGCGAGGCTGTGGGACGTGAACGATCACAAGGTCATCGCCACGCTAACCAACGATTTTCCCGTGGGTTCACTCGCCTTTTCGCCGGACGGAAGAACGCTGATCGTCGGCGGCTCCCAGTTTTATTTCCTAGATAGCGATCGGGGCGGCCTGCAGTTCTGGGATGTGCCGTCTCAAAAATCCACCGGAACAATTTCGGGCGACGCATCGGACATACTGGAGCTTGCCTTGTCTGCCAATGGATCCTTGTTGGCGACCGGTCACAAGGAGGGCGCCGTCAGTCTCTGGGACGCCCAAACCCGCCGGCTTCTCCATAAATTTGAGAGTCAATTCGGTGAGCCAGTGATCAGCCTGGCGTTCTCGCCGACCGAGCCGCTACTCGCGGCGAGTGATGGGGGCGGCAACATCGTGCTCTACAACACCGCGACCATGGAGGTGCTGAGTCCCCCGCTGAAGGCACACACCCTTAGGTTGATGTCCCTCGTTTTCAGCCCGGACGGTCGCACTCTGGCATCGGCGGGTGAAGGCGGAGGGCTGAAGCTTTGGAACGTGGCGAGGCGCCAGGTGGCCCTCACCCTCAAGGGGCACGCGGGCTCGGTCTGCGGGATCGCCTTCTCTCGCGATGGCAACTTGCTGGCAAGCTGCGGCGCCGATTCCACCGTGCGGCTCTGGCCCGCCGCGCCTCTTGCAGAAGCGGACGCACCGACAAAAGCAAAAACGAAAAACCAATGAAACCAACACCACTGCTCCTGACCTTGGGCGGCACCGGCTCGTTTTTTCCCCACTGAGAGCGCTTTCCCTCCTCCTCGCAAAAATAATTCAAAATCCGTTGCGTGATTGGGCGGTGAAAAACGCCTTGGACCGGTGAGACAACAAACCAGGCCGGCCGGCCATGAGGCGGACCGGGCCGAAACAACCAACCGAACGGGCAACGAGATCCATGAAAATAATCCACACGGTCAGGTCGGATATCAGGAATGGCGCGCCTTCGGACCATGAATTTTCGCCCGTCCTGCGTTGGAAATCGACGCCGTGGAACGGACGCAGGCGAAACACTCTACAACGGAATGACGGAACCGCGGAATTGGAATTCCATCTGCAACCCGGCCTTTCGCAGTAGTCAAAAAAAAAACAATAAACATAACGAAAAACAGAACTTATGAAGACACTCAGTAAACTCACATTCGGGGCGCTGGCGGCACTGGCGGTCATGCTGCTGATCAGCACACCAATCACGCAGGCCGGCGACCACGGCTCCCGGGGCGGCGACAACAAAAGAGGCGACCACGATCGCCGTGATGCCAGGGCCACCTTCACGAAATGGGTGACCGCCTTCCCAAACCAGCCGGGGCGAATCATAGACATGGCAGGCATCGTTGATTCCAATGACTGACTTCCGGCTTCCATGAGACCGACTTCCAGCTTTATCTTGTTGATCGCTCTCGCATTCACGGGGGCGAATGCGGTGGGTCAACCGACTATCACTTCACACCCAACGAATCAGTCCGTGAGTTTGGGGGCCAATGTGACGTTCCAGGTCAGGGCCACGGGCACAGAGCCGCTAAACTTTCAATGGCGCCTGAACCGCGTCGATATCCCTGAAGGCATCACCAACTCGCTGGTACTGACCAATGTTCAATTGCTCCACGCCGGCGACTACACAGCCGTGGTCACGGACGCTTCAGGCTCAGTCACCAGCCGGGTCGCTACTTTGCAAGTCGATCCGACCTTCACCAAAATCACCACGGGCACCATTGCCACCGAAGGCAGTGCTTCCACCGCGTGTGCCTGGGGCGACTATGACAACGACGGTTGGCCCGATCTGTTCGTAAATAATCGGGACGCCCGAAACTTCCTCTATCGAAACAAGCGCGATGGCACGTTCGAAAAAATTACGACGGGGCATTTGGTCACGAACACCGTCACGCACCTGGCTGGAGTTTGGGGGGATTACGACAACGACGGTTATCTGGACATGCTGGTCGTCAACGGAGGCTGCTGCGCCGGGGCCCAACAGAATTTTTTATATCACAACAATCGTGATGGGACTTTTAGTCAACCATCCCCTGCTGTTACGGGGAGTATTCTTACAGATGCCGGCGGGTTTCATGGAGCGGCCTGGGGGGACTACGATGGCGATGGCTTTCTGGACGTGGTCGTGGCCAATTATACCGGAAGCAAC
>JANNVM010000039.1:0-20450 GCA_031414455.1 Verrucomicrobiota bacterium | reverse complement strand
ATTCCACCGACGCCCTGGCGCCTTATCTGGAGGACCTTGTCTTCCCGCTGAAGTTCACCTTTCGCATCCTCACTCTCGCGCCGCGCATGGATGTGGTGGACGCCACGGGACGGCCGGTACTGCACGCCCGGCAGAAGCTATTCAAGTTCAGGGAGCATGTCGAAATCTACACCGATGCCACGCGCACGACAAAACTCGCGGAAATCCGCGCCAACAAAATCATCGACTGGTCGGCGCGCTACAGTTTCACCGATGCCTGGGGCGGCGCGATCGGCAGCGTAGGGCGCAAGGGCTGGCGCTCCATCTGGCGCGCTCATTACGAGGTCTTCAATCCCGGTGATACCGTCCCGGATTTCGTCATTCGTGAGGAGAACCCGTTCGCGAAACTCGTGGACGGCATTTTTGGTCAGATTCCGCTGCTCAATGTCCTCACCGTTTACCTCTTCCATCCCCGCTATCTCGCCTCCCGCACGCCGGGAGGCGCAGCGCTCCGGCTGGTGAAAAAGCCGGCCTTCTGGCAGGGCAAGTTCAGCATCGAGCAGGTCAGCGACCTCACTCCGCGGGAAATCATGAACCTGCTGCTCTCGTTCATCATGCTGACGCTGCTGGAGCGGCGGAGAGGTTAGGCAAGGCGTCAGCGCGCCTACTTCTCCTCCACTTCCGACAGCTCGAATATTTTGAGTTCCTGCGGGAGTTCGTCGCTGCTCACCTTTGCCGGCGTAATGGATTTGGTATCGGCCACGGGTTTGGCCGCGGCGGCCGCTTTTCCTGCGGCGGCTTCGGCGGCGAGCTTTGCATTCGTCGCGGCATCCGCTTCCAGCGCCGTCTGCTCGCTGGCGCTTTCCGGCCACTCACACTTCGGCACCGTCGGTGATTTCCATTCCGCGACTTCCACGCCGTGGCGGTAAAACTTGATCCACACGCCGCGCATCTGATCCTTCTTCGTCTTCACATCCACTCCGGCAAATCCTGCCAGGGAATTCGGCGTGACCTTTTGTACGGAATGGCTCGCGGTGCTGATCGCGGTGCTTTGATTGTAAGTCATCCTGCCAACATCGAGCAGGCCGCCCTTCCAGATGACACCCGTCTTTTCGCGCTCCAGGCCGGTGTCCTGCACGCGGTCGGCGAGGAAGACCCGGTAGGCGACTTTGAGCCCGTCTATCGGATTCTGGCAGCGGTTGCTGATCTTGACGTCGTAGGATTTTTCCGTGGCCTCCAGCTTGCCGAGCCGGCTGGCCTTTTTGTCAGTGGCACCGGACTTCTCCTCACCACGGCAGTCGAAGCTGTAGCTAAGGGCCTTCGGTTCATGCACCATCCAGCGCAGGATGAAATCTTGGTCATCGCGGCTGAGCGACTTGAGTGCCACCGTGGACTGCTGACCATTCTCCAGCTTCAAAATAACATTGGCACCGCGCACGACGACCGGTTCGGCTTTGATGACGGCACCTTTGGTGTTCTTAAATTCGCGGAGTTCCGCCCGGGCGGCAGTAAATGTGGTGAACAGCGCCGCGGTGAGGAGGAGTCGGGTCTTCATGGGAGAATGGGAATGCCTGCAACACAATGCCGCGATCCGCCGCAGGCACACTACCCGATGGTGGTCCGCATTTGCGGTGCTCGCGGCTGCGTTCCTCGCTTCCATGCTCGTATGCCATGAAAACCTCTTTCTTTTTTCTCACTATCCTGATGCTTCGCGCCGTTGCCGCCGACCCGGCACCGCGCGCCACGTCCGGTGACGATCGAGTGGAACCGGCATGGGCGGAAAAACTGATCGTGCGTGTGGGCCTCAACGACGGCGACATCCGCGGCGACTCCGACAAGGCGATCCAGGCGGCCGTGGATTACGTCGCCCGCCTCGGCGGCGGCACGGTGGAGGTGCTGCCGGGCACATGGCGGTTCAGAAATTCCGTGTTCCTTTCCTCGCGCATCCGGCTGCTGGGCCACGGCGCGGAGACGGTTTTTGTTAAAGAGGCGTCCGCCAGCACACCGCTCACGCAGGACAGTGACTGGTACGACCAGGAGATCACGCTGAAACATGCGGACGGATTTCGCATTGGTGACGGCGTGTGCCTGCGCTCCGCCTCGGCACGGTTTGCCATCAAACGCACGCTCGTCGCCCGCGACGGTGTGCGCTTCAAACTGGACCGCCCGCTGCGCGAGAATGTCTGGCTCGACAGCAAACAGGAGGCGACGGCGGAGACACTCTTTCCGCTCCTCAGCGGCGAGAACATCGAGGACACCGTTATCGAAAACCTGACCCTCGACGGCAATCGCGGGCAGAACGGCCTGCTCGACGGCAACTACGCCGGCTGCGTCTGGCTCCAGGACTGCCGGCGCATCACGATGCGAAAAATCGAGGCGCGCAACTATCACGGCGACGGACTTTCCTGGCAAATCTGCCACGACGTGCTCGTTGAGAACTGCCACTCGCACGGCCATAGCGGGCTCGGCCTGCATCCCGGCAGCGGATCGCAACGTACCGTCATCCGCCACTGCCGGCTGGAGAGGAACGACATCGGCATTTTCTTCTGCTGGGGCGTGCGCGGCGGACTTGCCGAGGACAACACGATCACCGGCAACCGCGTCGGCATTTCCATCGGCCACCGCGACACGGACAACACCGTGCGCGCCAACACCATCACCGGCAGCACCGCCACCGGCATTCTCTTCCGCCATGAAAAAGACGCCGGCGCCGCCGGCCACCGCAACGTGATCGAGAACAATACCCTCACCGACAACGGCGGCGAATCCGGCGCCGCCATCAAACTCGAAGCCCCGGTCCGCGGCATCATTCTCACCGGCAATATCCTTACCGAAACCCGCGGTCCCGCGCAGCGCACCGGCATCCTCATCGGCCCGGGAGTCGAGGAGCTGAAGATGGACGGCAATACGGTGAAGGGATTTGCCGCAGAAGTCACCCGCAAGGAAAAGAAGTGACGGGAACGTAGCGCGGGAATGGCCTTAGCCTTCCCGTGTTTGCCCCAGCGTAATCCATGCACGAAGGACACCGTGTTGGAGAAATTGCGCGCGTGGATGTTGCCGCGAAAATCTTCGTGGCGCACTCCTCCACGCTGTGATAATTACGCCTCATGGCAGCACTCGCCCACAAACTCATCGTTGATGCCTCCGGTCAGCCCCAGGAAGTGGTCATTTCTTTGGAGATGTTCCGCCATTTCGAGGAAGTGGCGGGAGCGGACCTATCTGCGCAGGAGGAGGCAGAACTCAGAGAGGCGATCAAAGACAGTGAGTCCGGCAACCGGGCTGCTTTTGTCTCTCTGGAAGACCTCCTGAAATGAGGCCGGTCAGCTTTCACCGCCATGCGGCGAGCTATTTCAAACGGCTGCCTGCCGATCGCCGCGCTCAGGTGGTCAGCGCCATCGAAACCCTGCGAATGCCACGCCCGCCGGCAGATCTGCCCAACGTGAAACTCATGGCCGGCGAATGGGCCGGTTGCTCCCGGATGCGTATCGGCTCGCTGCGGGTCATCTTTCGCATCGTCCGCCAGCACTGACTTCTCTAATGCGCTACCCAAAGGTGCAACCACTTCTCCCTCGAGCTCAGTCACTTTCAAAACTTCACGGTCAACAAAGCGCCCTGCGAAATCATCGACATTAGCTCTACTTCGTTACTGCGCCTGCGGCGGCAGCAAAACTACCGTGGCGCGGCCTTCCAGGCGGTGCGGCGTCCGGCCTTCCCGGCTGGACTCTTCCGTCTTCAACAGGCTGGAAGCCCGTTGGCCGCACAGGCAAGGATGCCTGCGCCACGAAATAACGAAGTAGAGTTAGGTAAACGCGCACCGAAGGGCTTCAGGGAAATACTGGATGACTTTCGCGGCTCCGACGCAGGATGCACCATTACCATCATATTTCATCGTGAGGAACCGGAGTCACGGCACCGGATTCGATTTCCTGGTCGCGGGCGATGGCGGGGCGGAGGGCCTCCTCATCGGAAAGCGCCGTACTGAGGCAGTAAGGATCCTCGAGACTTTCCCACAGAGACTCATGCCGGCATTCTCACTAAGAACGACTGAGGCGAAAGTAATTTCTTTTGCTGCTCAAACGTTAATGCCTGACTTGGGATCCGCCGTCAGGTTCCGTCGGCCCCGGCGTCGAGGATTTGAAGATGGACGGCAACACCGTCCAGGGTTTTGCGACAGAAATTACCCGCGGGGAAAAGAAGTGAGAGCGAGCCAATATCCTTGAAGCCCCGGGGCATCCGGCGTAAAAGCCTGCATGAGAACCGACAATCAGCGCGAAAGTAAAAACGTAGAGGACCGCCGCGGCGCGTCCAAAGGAGCCGTTGTGGGTGGCGGAATCGGAGTGCTCATCCTTGCGCTCATTATCGGGCTGATGGGAGGGGATCCTTCCAAGCTTCTGGAAATGGGCGGGGCCGCGGGAGGCGGCGGGGCGGCACCTTCCGAACAAATCCCGGACACTCCGGAGTCCCGCGAGGCGAAGCGATTCGTTTCCGTCGTCCTCGCGGATACGGAGGATGTATGGAGAAAGATCCTCCCGCTGCAGGCCGGCGGCCAATACGAGGATCCGGTGCTCGTGCTCTTCACCGGTCAGGTCCAGTCAGCCTGCGGGCGCGCCTCCGCGTCCACTGGTCCGTTCTACTGCCCGGGAGACAAGAAACTCTATCTCGATTTCAGTTTCTTCGACGAATTGCGCACGAAGTTCAAGGCACCCGGCGACTTTGCCCAGGCGTATGTTATCGCCCATGAGGTTGGGCACCACGTGCAAAAGCTGCAGGGCACTTCAGACATGGTGCAAAAGGCGCGGGCCCGGCTCAACGAGCGGGACTACAATCAACTCTCGGTTCGCCTTGAATTGCAGGCGGATTTCTACGCGGGAGTGTGGGCGCACCACGCGCAACAGATGCGGAAAATCCTCGAGGAAGGCGACATCGAAGAGGCCCTGCGGGCGGCCAATGCCATCGGTGACGACCGCCTGCAAAAACAGACCCAGGGGCAGGTGATGCCCGACTCGTTCACTCACGGCACTTCGGAACAGCGCATCCGGTGGTTCAAGAAAGGCTTACAAACCGGCGATATGCGTCAGGGGGACACGTTCTCCGGGCCGTATGAGAGTCTGTGAGGAGGCAGCTGTGAGTCAGTGAGGAACGCAGCAGTTCACCTGCGCAATGACGCCGGGCTTTTTTCCTTTTGCCTTTGAGGATCATCTTCGCGCCAATCGGACTTGTCGAAGGCAGTTGTCGCTCACCGGCCTGGGTAGCTGTGTTGCTTGCGGACATTGAAATTCACCTGCTGTCCGGCGATGCTCGGCCCGAATTGCTTGAACACCGAAAATGCGCTCCGACCTGATCCATACACCGGCACCCCCGGTTTCCTCTCTGGAGGCGATGTCCCCGCCGGAACCCGAGCGGCTGGCGCCGGTCTTAACCGACGCCGAGCGGCAGCACTCAAACTTGTCCTTACGGAAGCTCTCCGTGCTCAATCGGTTCCGGCTGATGGCGGGCGGGCCCTTATTGCCCGAGCCGGGGGAGACCACGGCATCCCGCTGATCCCACTGGAAAAGCTGGGAATCGAGCAGGATGGGGACGGCCTGTGGCATTCCTCTTTTCTCCGGCCGCTCAAGAGTGGTGCGGAAGCGATGCCCTTTGCCGATACGGCGCGCGGCATCGTCTATAAGCTCTACGATCTGCGCGGCGACGGATCGCTGGGCAAGAAGCTCGTTTTTCGCCGCGACACCGAGGGGGACTGGGAGCCGGACCTCGCGGATGCGACGATTTACGAGACCGTGGAAAAGCTCGCCGTGCTGCACGAAGCCGGCGGCCTGCCCACGGAGATCATGGGGCTGGATGACAGCGGCTCTATCCTGCTGGCGAAACAGCCGCTCTCCTTTCCCTACGGCGACGACCTCATGAAATCCCGCGTGGAGGCCGCGCTGGCCATGAATGCCGTGCTGGTGAATGCGCCGCGCATGCACGAATTCCGCGTCTTCTGGTGTGGCGAAAAAGCCTGGGGCCTCGGCGATCTGCACAGCGGCAATATCATGCGCGATGCCAGCGGGGCCGCCGTGGTCATTGATGCGCTGCTGGCGGAAATCCCGCGCGGTGACACAGGACTGCCCAGGCCTCGCCCGAGCCCTGGCCACGGCCCGCCGCCGCGCGGACGGCGATTTTTCCGAAGAGCCGGACCTCTTTACCGGTGTGAATGACGCGGAACTATAGCAGCCGGATGCGGGCGGCTCACGCCTGAATGTGCGCCAGCGGATTGCTCTCCAGCACCTTTTCCTGCCACGGCAGGCCGTATTTGTTCATGTCGGCCATGAAGGGGTCGGGGTCATGCTGTTCCATGTTCCAGACGCCGGGCTTTTTCCATTTGCCTTCGAGGATCATTTTGGCGCCGATCATGGCGGGGACGCCGGTGGTGTAGCTGACGCCCTGGGCACCGGTTTCGCGGAAGCATTCCTCGTGATCGCAGACGTTCCAGACGAAGTAGTGCTTCACCTTACCGTCCTTCACGCCGGTGATGAGATCGCCGATGCAGGTCTTGCCGACGGTTTTCGCGCCGAGGCTGCCGGGGTCGGGGAGCACGGCTTTGAGGAACTGGAGCGGGACGATTTCGCGGCCTTCGTGCATGACCGGTTTGATGCTGGTCATACCGACGTTTTCCAGCACGCGAAGGTGCGTGAGGTAATTGTCGGAGAAGGTCATCCAGAAACGCATCTGGCGGGCGGTGGGGAAATTTTTGGAGAGGCTTTCGAGTTCCTCATGATAGAGGAGATACATTTTTTTGTCGCCGACGCCGGGGAAGTCGAATGTGGCGCCTACAGAAATGGGATCGGTCTCGTGCCATGCGCCGTCTTTCCAGAAGCGGCCTTTGGCGGTGACTTCACGGATGTTGATCTCGGGATTGAAGTTGGTGGCGAACGGCAGGCCGTTGCTGCCGGCGTTGCAGTCCACGATGTCGAGGGTGTGGATTTCATCGAAGTGGTGCTTCGCTGCATGGGCGCAATAAACATTGGTGGCCCCTGGATCGAAGCCGCTGCCGAGCAGGGCGGTGAGGCCGGCTTTGTTGAAACGTTCCTGGTAGGCCCACTGCCATGAGTATTCGAATTTGGCGGTATCGAGCGGCTCGTAGTTGGCGGTGTCCACGTAATCGCAGCCAGCCTCAAGGCAGGCGTCCATGATCGTGAGATCCTGGTAGGGAAGCGCGACGTTGATGACGACATCGGCACCGAACCTCTTGATCAGCGCGGCCGTGGCGGCGACGTCGTCGGCGTCAATGGCGGCGGTCTGAATGGTGCGGCCTTTCTTTTCGAGAATGTCAGCGGCGATGGCGTCGCACTTTGACTTGGTGCGGCTGGCGAGGAGGACTTCGCCGAAGGTTTCGGGGAGTTGCGCGCATTTGTGAGCCACGACGCGGCCGACGCCGCCGGCTCCGATGATGAGGACTTTTTTCATGATTGAGTTCTTCCCTGGGTTGAGTTTTGTCCTCCGGTGAACCGGGTGCCGGGGGAGTCAACGAGGAAAAGTCCCGCGCGCCGGTTCCCCGGCTCCTTTGCCTTCCCGAAAGAAAAATCCTGATTTCGGCACTTGCCAAGTAAAGTCGGGATGCTACGGATCGCCCCCCGCCCCGCAACCATCACGGTTTCGGCGCGGTGTTTTTGTCTTCTCACCGGTCCCTTTTCGCGAGGCAAGCGGCGGGTGTGAGTAAGGCAAACCCTCTCCCTTCCTTCCTCCCATGAAAGTCCGTCCTTCCGTCAAAAAACTCTGTGAATCCTGCCGCGTTGTCCGCCGGGAGGGTGTCGTGCGTGTCATTTGCAAGAACCCGCGCCACAAACAGCGCCAGGGCAACTAATCCTTTCCACTCCCGCTCTTATTCTATATGGCACGACTCCTCGGCGTTGATATCCCCAACGAGAAGCGCATTGAAGCTTCTCTCCCCTACATCTACGGCATCGGGCCCGCCCTCGCGAAGAAGGTGCTCGGCCAGGCGAACATCAACCCGGACACGCGCACGGGCGAACTGACCAACGAGCAGATCGGAGCCATCGTCTCCGTGATTCAAGCCAACGGCCTCGCGATCGAGGGCGACCTGCGCCGGGATCTGCAACTCAATCTGAAGCGTCTCCAGCAGATCAACTGCTACCGCGGCATCCGTCACCGCAAGGGCCTCCCGGTCCGCGGCCAGCGCACCAAGACCAACGCCCGCACCCGTAAGGGACCGCGCCGCACGGTTGGTGTGCAGAAGTCCAAGTAATCTCCATCTCCAAGCGCTCCTTTTTTCATGGCTGACGAAACCCAACCGACTCCCACGGCCCCTGCCGCCGCACCCGCCCCGGTCCCTGCTGCCCAGCTTTCCGCTGACGCCGCCAAAGAAGCCGCCGCCCTTGTTGCCAAACAGGCGGTGGCTGCTCTCCTTGATCCGGAAGACAGCAAGCCGAAGGTCGTCAAGGCCAAGGGCTCCAAGAATATCACCACCGGCGTCGTCCACGTTCTCGCCACGTTTAACAATACCATCGTGAGCATCACGGATATGCGCGGCGACGTCTTCGGATGGAGCAGCGCCGGCAAGATGGGCTTCAAGGGCAGCCGGAAGAGCACCGCCTACGCCGCTCAAATGGTTAGCCAGGACGCCTGCCGTCAGGCGATGGGGCACGGACTGCGCGAAGCCGAAGTCCACGTCAAAGGCCCCGGTGCCGGACGCGAATCCGCCGTGCGTGCCGTCTCCGCCATCGGCGTGGAAGTCACCACCGTGCGCGATGTGACTCCCGTTCCCCACAACGGCTGCCGTCCGCCCAAGGCCCGCCGCGTGTAACCCAATTTTCCAACTATTTATTTATGGCACGCTACACAGGCCCCAAAGACAAGATCAGCCGCCGCTTCGGAGTTCCTATTTTCGGCCCTTCCAAAGCCCTTGAACGCCGCAGCTTTGGCCCCGGCCAGCACGGTGCCCGCAGCGGGCGCAAGAAGCTCTCCGACTACTCCATTGCTCTCACGGAAAAGCAGAAGCTTCGCTACCAGTATGGGGTGCTCGAGAAGCAGTTCCGCCGGTTCTTCGAAGAAGCCTCCCGCCGCCGTGGCGTTACCGGTGAGATTCTTCTGCAGATGCTGGAGTGCCGCCTCGACAATGTCGTTTATCGTCTCGGTCTCGCGAACAGCCGCAATGCCTCGCGCCAGTACGTCAGCCATGGCCACGTCACCGTGAACGGGAAGAAGTGCAATATCGCTTCTGCCCAGTGCAAGCCGGGGGACATTATCGCCATGAAGCAGAGTGCCCGCGCTCAGCAAATGGGCCTCCGCTCCCTTGACCTCACCCAGGCGATCGTCGTTCCCGACTGGCTCAGCCAGGATCGCGACAAACTCGGTGGCACGGTCAACCGTCTGCCCAGCCGCGAGGAAATTGACCCGATCGTCAACGAGCAACTCGTCGTCGAACTATACTCCCGCTAATTCCGGGGAGGCAGAATTTTGGAAACGGCGTCCGGTAACGGACGCCGTTTTCTTGTTGGTGCGCAAGCTCTCTGGAAACCCCGGAGCCGGGGATAACACAAATAACACGAATGAAGGGCTGGTCGCTGAACATCCGTGATATCCGGATCATCCGTGGTTCTACTCCCGCGAATCGCGCCGGTGCCCAATATGGCGGGTTTTTGCACGGGCTCACTGGGAGTGGCGGGCTGTGGCCGCCATTTTCAGGTATGCCGCAGACCGCTCGTCCCATTATTTTGAGAATGCGCCTTCGGCGGAGATGGCCAATAGCGGCTGCAACCCGCCACTCCCAGTGGTCACTGCGCCGTGCAAAACCCCACAGGGGATCCCCAAACGGACTGAAAAACGAGTATGGACAAGCCGGGCGAGTCCTGTATTCTCTGCCTGGCGTTGGAGGCCAGAAATCAGTGGCCGCCGGCGCGCTTCACCAAACTACAGTATTATAAACAAGGGAAAGGACGACGAGCGAATATCATGGACTACTATCAGGACTCATATCAAGGTGGCGATTCATATCAGGGCCAGGACAGCACGGGCGGCGGCGGTTATCGCGGTGGCGGTGGCGGCGGCGGCGGAGGAGGCGGCGGTTATCGCGGGGGCGGTGGTGGTGGTGACGACGGCTATCAGCGGCAAAGCACTCCGCCGCTCATGACGGAGAAAATCGTAACGGATCGCAAACAATTCTTTCTCGATCTCAAAGAGAACGCCCGCGGGCGCGTCGTCAAAATCACGGAAGACGTCCGCGGCCGGCGCGACACTATCATGGTGCCGCTGGAAGTGCTCCAGGAATTTCACGACGCCATCGGACGCATTCTCGAACACGAGCGCACGCTCTAATCCGCCGCACCATCCGCCGGTTCCTGCATCCCTGGTTTCAGCCGGACCGGCGGTATATTTGCCATTTTGCGGAAAAGAGTTAAGTTACTCTCCACCGCTGATGACAATGGTCCGGGACTCACTCCAATGAATAGTTCTACAGGCATCCTTGCCGGCTGTGTGAACGGCCACGTCTGGGTGCGCGTTGAAGGCAAGGGCAGTCACCAGAACAGCCGTGAACTGAAAGCCTTTGTCCAGGATCAGGTGCAAACATCGGGAGGTCAGCCATTCATCGTTGACCTCTCTTTGTGTACGGGCATGGACAGCACTTTTATGGGCACGCTGACCTGTATCGCCGGGCGCCTCGATGAGGCGGGCGGGTCGCTCCACATCATTCACGCGGCCGGGCGCAACGGTGAACTCCTCCGCGGTCTTGGGCTCGACGAAATCTTTATCGTGGACGACGGGGAGGAGCACCTGTCAGAACAGCCCGCAGTTCCTGCATGCGCCGCACTGCCTGCCGTGCCGTGCAGCAAACAAGAGCGCACGGAGATCTGCATTGAAAGCCACGAAGCGCTCGCTGCGGCCGATCAGCGCAATGCCGCTAAATTCCGCGACGTCATCGAACTTATGCGCGCGAAGTGCCAGCCGGCCATGGCGCATTGAGGCCGCGCGCTACGATCCATCTCTTAACGTCCTCAAGGCATCTGCGCCGGCAGGCCCCATGTTTGTATTCGTGAGGCATACTCCGCGCGCGGCAGCAGGAGATAATGGGGCTTGAGCGCCGGACGAAGGTGCTGCAGCAGCGTGACAAGGTCAGCCCGGGCCATCGTGGTGCAGCCGTGGGTCGGCGTGCTGACGCCGCGGCGAATATGAAAGAAGATCGCACTGCCGTGGCCGGCCACCGGCGGGTCGGCGTTGTGGCGGACCTCAAGGAGGAACTCATAGGCAAAATCCCCGAGCTTCATGCGCTGCTTTTCATACCACGGCGGTGGATTCTTCGGGTCCACCACGATGTGGCGGTTGTAGGCCGAATGCGCGGGATCGTCCACCCAGCAGTCGCGGGCAGTGATTTGATAGTAAGAGTTCACTACTCCCGCCGGGGCCCTGGGGGCATAACCAAACAGCATGCCGATGCGAAACAGTCCCGCCGGTGCGCGCCGGTCTTTTTCGCGCTTGGACGGAACGCCGGCCTGGCCGTGAGGCACCGGCAGCACTCCATTGCCCCATGCGAGCCCGCTCTTCCCGAAAAGCACCGGGATGGACTGTTTCAAAACCGGCCGCCATGGATCGTTAGGGCCGGTGCGTTCAAAAACCTGAAGCCGGCCTTTCTGTGAATTCCATGCATCCGCCACCGCCACGACGAGTTGCCCCGTGGCATCCGGCACCCGTGCCGGCGGGCGTTGTGCCTGTGCCGTGAACACCCCGGCGAGCGAGAGTCCGCCGAGGGCGATGAATGAGCGGCGGGAACGGGGACCGGTCATGTCAGGGAGACGACGAAATACGGCGCGATCAGGGTTTTGGCTCGAGTTCGAGCGGCGGGAGCAACAGGAGGGCCCCGGAATTATCCATGGCACCCGGTTGATCCGGAAGGTCCGGTGGCGGGGCCGCCGGAGCCCATGCCTTGAGGTTGAGGTCCAGCGACGCCATTGCCGGAGCCGGCGGCTCTGCAAAGTCATTCATCTCCGCCGAGCGCAGCAACGAGGCGTCCATGTAGCCGCTCCGCCCGCCCTGCACGTCCACGAGAGCCCAGCCCTTCGTCACGGTCTTCAATTTCACCAGCGTGCCGCGGGACAACCGTTCATCCGGCCCCTGCGACTGCGAAGGGCCGAAGGAGTAGATCGCGACTTCATCATCCTGGACAACTCTGTGTTCCGCCCAGTCATTCGGGCGCACGATCTTGTCGGTGTCAGGGATGTCTGATGTCCCCGCCGCTGCCAACGATTTCGAGCCGCCGTGCAGAAATCCAAACAGTCCGCGTTTTTTCTGTGGTTCGTCAGGGGAATTCCCGGCCAGTTTTCCGTTCGGCTTCACTTCCTTCACAGGAGCGGGCTTTGCCGTCTTTGCTTTGGCCAAATTTGGTTCATCAGGGGTTTCGCCGGTTGATTTGGTGAACAGCCTCTTAACAAATCCCTTCTTCTCCGGTCCTGGAATTTCCACTGCGGCCACCGGTTTTGGCGCGACCAGTGCAGGGGCCGGTTTTCCTTTCACAGCCGGTGCCGCTTTTTCTTTGGATGCCGGCTTCGCGCTCTCCGCGGGCACGGTTTCCGCGACTGGCGACACCTCTTTCTTTTTGAAACTCAATGCCGATTTCACCTTCCCGAACATGCCCTTCTTTTCGGGTGCCGACTGTTCGACCACCGGGGCGGGCTCCGGCTTTTTGGGCGCGCCATGGGCGAAAGTCGAGATCAATACGGCAGCCGCCGCAGCGACGACGGTTCCGCGCAGGGTAGTGTGCGATGGCTTCATTTCGGTGGAGGAGGGAGGGGTTGCGTCACCGCCCTGGTCGCTTGGCGATGGCTGACACTGGTGATGCTGCATCAGGCCGCGCGCCGCGGCGAGCGGATTTTTCGACATAAAATCCCGCACGCCGCCGGACGGATCCTGCCGCCGGACACGGCGTGATCGCGGCGGTGCTCCCTCGTGACTTCCGGGAACGATGCACCTGAAGCAAGGCCGCGGCCTGCTCACGCTGCGGGCGCTCCAAATCTCTGGACGCACGGACACGGAGGTGCGACAGGTCAATCTTACGTTGCGAATGTCCGAAAAGCAGTGACAGGAGGCGCGCGCGCGTTATTGCTGGGAGGATGCCACTTGCATATCCAGGGTCGCGCCCCATCTTGCCAGCTCTTTCCCTGCCGGCACCCCCGTAATGAAATTTGCTATTTTTGGAGACATCCATGCAAACCTTGAAGCGTTTGACGCCGTCATGGCGGACGCTGCTGCCCAGGGCGTGACCCACCATGTCTGCATCGGGGATGTCGTTGGCTACAACGCCAATCCTCATGAGTGTGTGGCTAGACTCCAGGAGATGGGCTGCCCGGTGGTGAAGGGAAATCACGACGAAGAGGCCAGCGCGGACACGGAAATCGTCGGCCTCAATCCGCTCGCGCAGGCCGCGCTGGAATGGACGCGCAAGGCGCTGAGCGACGAGGATAAACTCTGGCTGCGCAATCTCCGCATGGTCCGTCAGGTGCGGGACTTCACCATCGTTCACAGTACGCTCGATACCCCGACGAGCTGGGCCTACGTCATGAACAAGTTCGACGCCATGGCCAGCTTCAGCTATCAGTTCACCCAGGTCTGCTTTTTTGGTCACACCCACACGCCGCGGGTGTATGTGAAGGGTGTCACGGTGACGCTGGAGAACACGGAGACCGTACGCATCGAACCCGGACGCAAGTATTTCATCAACGTCGGCAGCGTCGGTCAGCCGCGCGACGGCGACTGGCGCAGCGCTTACGCGGTCTATGACCATGACAACCAGCAGGTCTATATCCGCCGCGTGCCCTATGACCTCGCTGCCGCGCAAAAGAAAATCCGCGCCGCCGGCCTGCCGGACCCGCTGGCGGAACGCCTTGCTCTGGGCAAGTAATCAAAGTCCCACGGCGATGGTGCGGCGGCCGGTGTAATAGCTGGTGATGGTATGGTGATCCATCCGTTCGATGACTTCGTGATCGTGCTCGACTTCCTGTTCCAGCTTTTCCAGCTTCTCGTGTTCTTCGTGGAGGTGGTATTCGAGCGCATCCACGCGTTTCTTGAGGCGGTTCACCTCAGCAAGTAGCGCCCGGATGACGGGGTGGTCGGCGATGTTGGGGTCCATAATGGTTTTGTTCGGGCGGATGAGCGCCGGACATCAATAAGCTGCCGAAGACCGCGGGTGCGGACAACCTCCCGTGTGCTGATTCAAGCCCAGGGGAATCACTGAGGGAGGGGACAGATCACAGCCCTCCGAACCTCCGGCTGCGTTTTTGGTATTCGCGCACCGCTTCATAGAGGTCGAGCTTTTGGAAGTCGGGCCACAATTTCTCCAGAATCACGATCTCCGCGTAGCTGATCTGCCAGAGGAGAAAGTTGGAAATCCGCATCTCGCCGCTGGTGCGGATGAGGAGGTCTGGGTCCGGGTAATAGCGGGTGTAGAGATGCTTGCTGAGCACGTCCGGCGTGATCATGGCCTCGTCGAGGTGGCCCTCTTTGACGTGGTGCAAAAGACTGCGGATGCCGTCCACGATTTCCTCCCGTGCACCGTAGCTCAGCGCGAGGATCATGGTGACGCCGGAGTTCTTGCTCGTCGTTTCGATGGATTGGTGGAGGCGCTGCTGCACGGCCTCCGGCAAATCGGTGAGGCGACCAATCGCCTGGAGGCGGACGTTCTTGTCCATCATCTCAGGCGTCCGCTCCTTGAGAAATTTGTCGAGCAGCGTCATCAGCGCAGCGATCTCGGTCTTGGGCCGCCGCCAGTTTTCCGTGCTGAACGCGTAGAGAGTGAGGAACTCGACGCCGAGGTCATCACAGGCCTCCACACAGCGGCTCACCGCGTCTGCTCCGGCCCGGTGCCCCCGCGTGCGCTGCCAGCCGAACTTTTTCGCCCACCGCCCGTTGCCGTCCATGATCACGGCGATGTGCCGCGGGATCTTATCCGGCTGAATGTTGGGCGGCAGGGATTTCATTGGTCGCGGGGCCTTCCAGGCCCCGATAGGCTGGGGGACAGGATGTCCCCGCTACACCACCAGCGTCTGCTCGCGATCCGGTCCGACGCCGACGAGGGAAACGGGAAGGGCGGTGAGTTCGGTCATGCGGTCCAGGTAGGCGCGGGCGTTTTTCGGGAGGTCGGTGATTTTTCGGGCGGCGGTGATGTCCGAGTTCCAGCCGGGCAGGGTTTCATAAACCGGCGTGCAGCGGGCCATCTGGTCCACGGTGGCGGGCGGCTCGGTGAGTCGCTCGCCGTCAAGTACGTAGGCCACGCAGACCTGAATGTCAGAGACGCCGTCGAGGCCGTCGAGGTTGGTGACGGCGAGGTCATCGAGACCGTTGATGATGCCGGCGTAGCGGACGAGCACGGCATCAAGCCAGCCGCAGCGGCGGGGCCGTCCGGTAGTGGCCCCAAATTCGCGGCCCATGTTGTGCAGGCGGTCACCGAGGGCGTCATTCTCCGCAACAAACGGTCCGCTGCCCACCCGCGTGGTGTAGGCTTTGCAGACGCCGACGACGCGGTCAATCTTCCGCAGCGGTGCCCCGGTGCCGGTGATGGCGCCGCCGGCGGTGGTGTTGCTGCTGGTGACAAACGGATAGGTGCCGTGGTCAATATCGAGATAGGTGCCCTGCGCGCCTTCGAAGAGCAGGCTCTTTCCGGCTTTGACCGCGTTATAGACGATCATCGTCGTGTTCGCGCGGAATGGCGCGAGGCGATCCGTGGCAGTGAGCACTTCATCGGCGACCTGCGCGGCGTCGAGTTTGGCCAGACCGCACGCGGCGAAGAGTTCGTTGCATTCGGCAACGCGCTCGCCCAGCCGTTCGATGAAGACGGACCGGTCCGCGACGTCAATGAACCGGAACCCGCGGCGCTCGACTTTGTCCGCATAGGCCGGGCCGATGCCGCGGCCCGTCGTTCCGATCTTCTTCGCGCCCAGCAGCACTTCCCGGCGCTGATCCAGCCCGCGGTGATACGGCATCACGAGGTGGGCGCGGTCGCTGATGGCGAGATTCTCCGGAGAAATGCTCACCCCCTGCTTTGCCAGTTTATCAATCTCCGCCGTCAGCCCCGCGGGGTCCATGACCACGCCGTTGCCGATCACACAGCTTTTGTCCTTCCACAGGATGCCGCTGGGAATGAGGTGCAGCACATACTTTTCCCCGCCATGGATGACGGTGTGCCCGGCATTGTTGCCGCCGGCGCCGCGGACCACCATGTCGGCGGTCTCCGTCAGGAAGTCCACGATCTTCCCTTTTCCTTCGTCGCCCCACTGGGCTCCCGTGATGATCACATTAGGCATGATGAATTCTAAAAATGGCTGGGGGACAAAACAGAAGCGGGCAACGGATGTTGCCCGGCTTCAATGAATAGTAGTGACGGCGGAGCCGCCCCTGGGGATCACATGCTCAACAGGGAAAGCGCGCAGGCGATGACGCAGAACACGATGCCGATACAGGCCACGGCCTTCAGCGCGGACCCGGCGGGATCCTTCTTTTTGCCCTTCTTTTTGAATGGCGCGTCGTTCGTGAAGCCCGTGGGGGCGGCACCCGAATCCAGGAGTTGTGTTTCACTGCTCATGGACCGAGTCATGGGAGCCGATGCTACCGGAGGCAAGAGGATTTTGGGCAGAGGTCAAACCTTGCCGAAGATGGACTTCCCGTCGCTGCGGAGGTCGGTGCAGGCCTGCTTCATGCGGTCGCAGAGGCCCTGCTCACCCTTTTTGAGGTAGCCGCGGGGGTCGTAGAGCTTCTTGTCGCCGACTTCGCCGTCAATTTTGAGCACGCCGGCGTAGTTTTTCATCATGTGGTCCACGATGGGGCGGGTGAAGGCATATTGGGTGTCGGTATCAATGTTCATCTTGATGACGCCGTATTCCAGCGTCTCGCGGATTTCCTCCAGCGGGGTGCCCGAGCCGCCGTGGAAGACGAGGTCGAACTTGGCGGCCGCGCCGTATTTGTCAGTGACGGCCTTTTGTCCGTCCCGGAGGATGGTGGGCTTGAGTTTGACTGCGCCGGGCTTGTAGGCGCCATGGACGTTGCCGAAGGTGGCGGCGAACATGTATCGGCCGTGGCCGTTGAGCGTTTCATACACGGCGAGCATGTCCTCGGGCGTCGTGTAGAGTTTGTCAGCGGCGACGCCGGACGTGTCGTGGCCGTCTTCTTCTCCGCCGACGACGCCGGCTTCGACTTCGAGCACGATCTCATTTTCCGCGCAGAGTTTGAGAAGCTCCAGGGAGAGCGCCATGTTCTTGTCCAGCGGCAGCTCGGAAGCGTCGAGCATGTGGGACGTGAACAGGTTGTTCAGCCCCGCAGCACGGCGTTTGGCCGTCTCCGCGATGAGTGGGCGGAGGAACGAGTCCACGACCTTCGGCTGGCAATGGTCGGTGTGCAGTCCAATGAGCACGTCATACTTTTCGGCAAGCCGGTGGACCGCCTCCGCGAGCACAATCGCTCCGAGCGCCATATCCTTAACCGCGGTGCCGCTGGCGAACTGTCCGCCGCCGGTGCTGACCTGAATGATGCCGTCGCTTTTCAATTCCGCGAAGGCCTTGAGCGCGCCGTTGATCGTCGGCAGGGAGGTGACGTTGATGGCGGGATACGCGTAGTCGCCCTGCTGGGCGGCATCCAGCATAGCGGCGAATTGTTTGGGAGTGGCGACGGGCATGGGTATGGAATCGGGTGCTTGAGCCCTTCGCATGAAGCAGCGCCCGTACCATCGCAATCGGATTCTCGGCCACCCGCGAAATGACCGTTGCGGAAACCAAAGGGGATCGGCAATCCGTCTCCGGTCCTTCCGCCGTCCATCCCATGCACCGCCGCTTCGCTTTCCTCATCCTTTCCGCCCTGGTCCCCGCGCCGGCGGCGTTCGCGTTGAACAACAAGAACGCCGGGCCAGACAAGGTGGAGATCAAATTCAATCTGCCGCCGCCCGCGCCATTGTCGCCGGAGCAGGCGCTCAAGACGTTCACCATCGAAAAGGGATACCGCGTCGAACTGGTGGCCGCCGAGCCGCTCGTGGAAGCGCCGGTGGCGGTGAGTTGGGACGATCAGGCGCGCCTCTACGTCGTGGAGATGCGCGGCTACATGCAGGACGTCGCGGGCACAAAGGACATGGAGCCCGTGGGCCGCATCCGGCTGCTCACGGATACCGAGGGCGACGGACGGATGGACAAGGCCGCGGTCTTTCTCGACTCGCTCATCCTGCCGCGTTCGGTGATGGCGGTGAATGGCGGCGCGCTGGTCGCCGTGCCGCCGCAGTTGTTGTTTTGCAAAGACACCAACGGCGACGGCATCGCCGACGTGAAGGAAGTGGTGGCCGAAGACTACGGCAGCCGCACCGGTCAGCCGGAGCACATGGCCAACACGCCGGTGTGGGCGATGGATAATTCCGTGTGGAGCGCCAACTGGGGCACGCGCCTGCGCCTCCGCGGCGGAGTGTGGACGCGCGATGCCGGACTCGGCCGCGGTCAGTACGGGCTTTGTCAGGACGATGCCGGCCGGCTTTTCTATAACTACAACTCAGACCTGCTCCGCTGCGATCTCCTGCCGGCCGAGGCTTATGCCCGGCATCCGCTGCTGCGCGGTGAAGCCGGCACGAATGTGCGGGTGCTGAACGATCAAACCGTCTGGCCCGCCCATCCCACGCCCGGCGTGAACCGCGGCTACGAACCGAAGACACTGCGCGCCGACGGTTCGCTCGCGTCGGCCACGGCGACGTGCGGGGCGCTCATTTACCGCGGCGACGCGCTGCCGTCCTGCCGCGGCAATGCCTTCATCCCTGAGCCGTCAGGCAATCTTGTGAAGCGCGCGGTGCTTACCGAAAAGGACGGCATCATCACGGCCGCCAATGCCACGCCGGGCAGCGAGTTTCTCACGTCCACCGATGAACGCTTCCGCCCGGTGCAGGCGGTGGATGGACCCGATGGATCGCTCTGCATCGTGGACATGTACCGCGGCATCATTCAGCACTCGGGGTTCCTCACTCATTACCTTGTAGCCAACATCGAAGCCCGGAAACTCACGCCGCCGCTCGACTGCGGCCGCATCTGGCGCATCGTGCCTGACAAAGGCACGGCGGCGAAGGCAGTGAAGATTCCGGCAGGCGCCACGGAGCGCGCCGCGCTGTTGGGGCATGGCAATGGCTGGGTGCGCGATACCGCGCAGCGACTGCTCGTTGAGTCTCCCGCCGCCGATGCGACACCGCCGGTCGTCGTGGCCATGCAGTCGCCGAACGCGCTAATGCGACTGCATGCTCTGTGGACGCTCGATGGCCTTGGCGCGCTCACGCCGGAGAGGCTGCGTGCGGCTTTCAAGGATGCCGACGCCCGCGTCCGGGCCGCCGCGGTGCGGATCGCCGGGCGGGAGTTCGCGCCGGACCTCATCGCCCTGACAGATGAAAAGGACACGCTCGTCCGCGCGCATCTTTCCATCAAACTTTCCGCGCTGGCACTGCCGGATGCCGATGCCGCCCTGGCCAGGCTGCTCGCGGCAGGCGGCGCAGCGTCGCCGCTCGTCGATGAGGCCGCGCTGACGGGCCTGCGCGGACGCGAGGCCGCTTTTGCCGCGCTCCTCGCCGAGCAGGCGGGCACCGACAAGTGCCGTGAAACGTTCACTGCGCTGGCCAACCTCGTTAGTGCCGCCAACAAAGCGCAGCCCATCGAAGCCCTGCTCACACTCGCGGCCTCGCGCGGCAAAAATGATCCCGTGCAGCCGGCGTTGCTCAAGGGGCTGTCCGCGCAGGCCAACGTAAAGCAGCCCAAACTTGCGTGGCTCGACAAAGAACCCGCAGCCCTCGCAACACTGCGCGGAATCAAGGATGCCAAACTCTTCGCCGCCGTGGAGGCGCGTATCGCGTGGCCCGGCAAACCCGGCGCGCCCGAGCCGCCGAAAGTCGTGCTCCTAACGCCGGAGCAGACAGTGCTCGCAGATAAAGGCCGCGTCATCTACGGCGCGCTGTGTGCCGCCTGTCATCAGCCGCACGGCTTCGGGCTCGATGGACTCGCCCCGCCGCTGGTGGACAGTGAATGGCTGATCGGCTCGCCGGACATTCCCGCGCGCATCATCCTCCACGGCATGGCCGGACCTGTGAAGGTCGGCGCGCGCATGTGGAACCTTGCCATGCCGCCGCTGCCGCACCTCACCGATGAAGAAATCGCCGGCATCCTCACATTTCTGCGCCGGGAATGGGATCACAACGCCTCGCCCGTGGATCCCGCCGCCGTGGCCGCCATTCGCGCCAAACACAAAGACCGCGCGCTTCCATGGACGGCGGCGGAGATGAAGGGCGGGAAGAAGTGACGTGGCGGTTCTCCGCGGAGCCGCGCTTCCCGATATGCCGCATCAGCCTCAGACATCCTGATCCGCGGGGAAATGGAATGAGCCCATCTGCCGCGCCGCAGGCGCCCTGGACTGCGGAGACTTGTCGCCGCTTTTCGCGGGGGTGCGACTTGTCGCAGTGGTGCGGAGCAGCGGGCGCGCTCCAGACG
>JANNVM010000038.1:0-7505 GCA_031414455.1 Verrucomicrobiota bacterium | reverse complement strand
TTTCTACGCCAATGCCCGGCAGATACACGGCCACGCCCGGCTCGATGACAGCGTTGTGTTTTCCCGCGCTGTCTTTGGCGGTGCCGGCGTCCATTTCCTCCATGCGCCAGAAGGCGACGGGCTTCGCGGCGAGGACGGCTTTGGTATAGTCAGTTTCGGCGGGCTGTTCTTTGCGGGCGGGTTTGCCTGACACTTTCTCCAGCAACGCAGTGACCGCCTCCGTGATCTTTGGCTCCGCCTGAATTTCGAGACCAGCGGTGCGGGCGGGCCAGGTGGTGTAGCCGCCCAGCGCGTGCTGCTCCGGCGGGGGGATGTAGCCTTCCGCGCCGTTGGCGAGTTCGATATTCATCGTCAGCGCGAACGGACTGCGGGCTTTGAGTTTCAGACCGGTGAGGGCGAAGACTTCGTTGGGCAGGGCGGTGATCCCGAGGTCGCCGATGCGGAGGGCCTGGAGTTTCAGTTCCGTCTTCTGGCGCTCGTGGAGCATAACGGCTTCGAGCGCGTAAATCTCCGCCTGTGACTGCGGCAGCTTGTCGCCGAGTTTTGCTTTCATTTCCTGCGCCCATTTGAGCCGCGACTCATCCGGGACGCGGTAATTCAGAGCCAGCGTGCTCTCGGCCATCGCGAGCGGGACTTCGGTCTTCCACTCGATCTTTTTGTAAGCCGCAGCGACTCGCGTGGCGATTTCTTTGGCGTAGGCATCGTAGCCGACCTGCTGCCTCGGTGCGCCGTAGTCCATCCACATGAGATCGCCGCTGGTGCCCTGCGACATGATGCCGACGAATTTCTCCCCTGCCCCTAGCATCTGCGCGATGTGGGCGGCAAACCGCCCAAAGTAATCCGACGAGAGCAGCGGCGACTCGTAGTAGTGCATGGAATAGTTGGCCAGCAGCGCGAGGGGTTTGCCGTCCGCGGTCTCCACGGCGAGCAGGGAAATTTGGGGATCCACCGGGCCGCTGGGGCCGGTGACGTCGGGACTCTGATGGCCAGGATGCATGTTGGCGCGCACATTCAAATCACCGAAGGGATCAGCGAACACCTTGTCAGGCCGGCGAATCCAGCGGCGGTTGTGGGTGTGGTCCCAGTCATCGAAGGCCGTCCAGCCGGCGCGCGCCGGCTGGAGATTCTGCACTGCAGCAATGATCACCTGCGCGATTTTGCCCGGGAGCATCGCAGCGTAATCCGGATCCACGCGGCTGCCGAGGCAGCCCATCGCGGACGGCGCGCTGTGCGTATGCGTCGCGCTGACCATCATGCGGTCGGGGGGAATGCCTGTCGCTTTTGAGGCTTCCGCTTTCGCGGCATCAATGAGATCGCGCGGCATCATACAGGTATCCACGACGCACATAACGAGCTTCGTGGTGCCGTCATCCAAAGCCAGAGCGCGGGCCGTAAGCGGGTCCACGACTTTATCCGCGGTGCGCTCGGTGAACATGGCGTTCACGCGCACGGGAAATTTCTGCGGCGCGATGTCCACCACCGCTGCTCCTGCGCGGAAGGCGGCGGGCTTTCCTTTCTGTGCAGGAGCGAGAGCGAAACAAATCCCGAGCAAAAGCAGGGGGACGACGGGGAGCAGAAAGCGGAGTGGCATGGCGGGACTACTACAGCACCGGCCGGGCGCGCATTTCAATTCAGGCAGTGTCTCAGTTTGAAAAGGAACGGGCGCGCCGGACCGGGAACCGATGTCCCGCCGAATTCGTTTTTGACTCATCGCTTGCCGAACCGGTGACGCCGGGGCTTGTGTCGCCGGCCCATGACTCCGGAATCCATCCATCTGCCAGAGAGCGGACTGCAATGTCCGCCAGCCCTGTTTGCCGCGACCTGCTGGACGATGGTTATCGCAGCGGGACAGAACGATCCGCAGGGGGCCCGCGCGCTGGAACAACTGTGCCGGACTTACTGGCTGCCGCTTTACTGCTACGTCCGGCGTCAGGGCTGCGGGCCGCACGATGCGCAGGACCTCACCCAGGGATTTTTCGCCCGTCTGCTGCGAATGAACTCCGTCGCCGGCGTGAATCCCGGCAGAGGAAAATTCCGCACGTTCCTGCTGGTGTCGCTCAATCACTATCTCTCCGACGAACGGGATCGCGTCCGTGCCGGCAAGCGGGGCGGCGGGCAGGTCATCATTTCGCTCGATGAAACCGATGCCGAGAGTCGTTATCTGCAAATCCCCTGTGCCGACATGTCACCGGAGAGGCTCTTTGACCGGCGCTGGGCGCTGACAGTCATGGAAATGGCTCTCCAGCGCCTGCGGAAGGAATATGAATCCCCCGGCCGGCAGGCTTTGTTTGAAGCCCTGAGCGCATTCCTGTCGTCGGAAGCCGGTGCCGGCGCCTACGACGCCGTCGCGACGAAACTCGGAATGTCGCCAGGCTCGGTCGCCGTGGCCGTGCACCGGTTGCGTCAGCGCTATCGCGAATGCACCCGGCTGGAACTGGCTCAGACCGTGTCCAGCAACGCGGATTTGGACGAGGAACTGAACTATCTGTTTACGGCTCTTGGCGGATAGGCGATTTAACGTGTAATCGCGCAGCTGGTTTTCCTCTTTATAGGGAAGTTGAAATGAATGCCGCCCAGCCCAGCCCTCCTGCGGATCCCCCGCGCAACTGCCCGAAGTGTGACACGGAGCTTCGCGGTGCCGTCCTCGGCGGTCATTGCCCGCTGTGCATGTTGAAAGTCATGCGCGACTCCGATGCCGCCGCTGGCGTTTCCGGTGCGCCGCCCCGGAATGGATTCCCGGGTGCGTCCGCGGGCGGCAGCCTCCGTTATGTCGGCGACTACGAACTCGGTGAAGAAATCGGCCGGGGCGGGATGGGCGTGGTCTTCAAAGCCCGGCATCTGAGCCTCCACCGCACCGTCGCGCTAAAGGTCATTTCCCCGGAGCAACTGAACTCGCCGAGAGCCGTCGAGCGTTTCCACACGGAAGCCGCCGCGGCGGCCAGCCTTGATCATCCGAATATCGTTCCCGTCTATGAAACCGGCGAGACCGATGGCTGGCATTACTTCAGCATGAAGCTGATCGAAGGCCGCAGCCTCGCGGAGGCGATGCCCGGGATGATCCTCAGCCGCGCTCCGGCCAGCCGCGCGGATCGGATGGCGGCGCGTCAGGATTCCACCCGGACCGCCACAAGGCAGCCAGCCGCCATCGCCAATCTGGTGAAGCAAATCGCCACGGCCGTCCACTGCGCTCACCAGCACGGCATCCTCCATCGCGACCTCAAACCAGGCAACATCCTCCTCGATGCCGCCGGAGACCCTCACGTCGCGGACTTCGGACTCGCCCGACAGATGGAAACCGGCAGCAGCCTGACGATTTCCGGCGAGGTCATAGGCACCCCGGCCTACATGGCTCCGGAGCAGGCCGGTGGCATGGTGAAGCAAATCACCACCGCTTCCGATATCTTCAGCCTCGGCGCCATCTTTTACGAATTGCTCACCGGCCGCGCGCCCTTCCGCGGAGCGACTGCCGTCGAAACCCTGCACGCCGTCCTGCACAACGACCCCGCCACGCCGCGCTCCCACAATCCCTCCGTACCGCGCGACCTGGAAACAATCTGCCTCAAGTGCCTGCAAAAAGAGCCGGCGAAACGCTATGCCAGCGCCCTGGAACTGGCGGAGGAGTTAGGCCGCTTCGTCCGCGGTGAACCCATTCAGGCCCGGCCGGTTTCCACGCCCGAAAAAGTCTGGCGCTGGTGCCGCCGCAAGCCCGCACTGGCGGCTAGCCTGCTCCTCTTGAACGTGGTGGTCGTGCTCGGCGTCGCCGGTATTCTCTGGCAATGGCGCCGTGCGGAACAACATGCCGCGACCGCAAAAACTGAAGCGGTGAAAAACCGCGAGATTGCCACCTTCTTCGAGGAAATGCTCGACGGCGTCGGGCCTTCCGTCGCAATGGGGCGAGATACCAAAATGCTGCGGGAAATTCTGGAGAAAACGGCTGCACGCCTTGGCGAAGACTTGAAAAACCAGCCGGCGGTCGAGTCGGAATTGAGGCGCGTTATCGGAAAGGTTTACCATGACCTTGGCGAGTATGCGATGGCTGAGGAAATGCACACCAAGGCTCTCGCATTGGACCGGAAACTGCACGGCAACGAGCATCCGGATATTGTCCTCTCGCTTACCAATCTCGCGTGTGATCTCAGGATTCAGGGCAAGCTGGCGGAGGCCGAGGCGATGCACCGGGAGGCTCTGGCGCTGGGCCGGAGAGTTCTGGGCAAAGAACATCTCGAAGTGGCTACTTCTTTGAACGATCTGGGTTGTGCCCTCCAGGATCAGGGAAAGCTCGATGAGGCCGGGGCTCTGCACCGGGAGGCGCTGGAAATGCAGCAAAGGCTGTTGGGTGCCGAGTCTCCGGAGGCGGCCACCACGCTCATCAATCTGGCCAACGTGCTCCAAATGCAGAACGATCTGGCCGGAGCCGAAGCGATGTTTCGCGAGTCTATCGCGATGCACAGAAAGCTGTCGGGTGACGATCATCCGCGCGTGGCCCTTGCCCTCAATAATCTCGCTCACGCGCTCAAGGCACAGGGCAAGCCCGATGAGGCGGAAGCCACCTTGCGCGAGGCTCTTGCGCTATACCGGAAACTCCTGGGCAACGAGAGCGTGGACGTCGCCTCCACGATGAACAGCCTCGCGAGCGCCATCGAGAAGCAGGGCAGACATGAAGAAGCGGAAACATTGCTTCGCGAGGCGCTCGCCATCCAAAGAAAACTGCCAGGCACCGGACATAAAAACACTATCAATCTGCTCACCGGCCTTGCGACGGTTCTCTCCAGCCAGGGCAGGAGAGCCGATGCCGAGCCCTTCCTTCGAGAGGCCCTTACCATCCAAAGAAAAATTCTGAACAACGATGCCCCCTCCCTCGCCGGGGCCATTCGCAACCTGGCGTCCTGCCTGGCGGAACAACAAAAATATCCTGAAGCGGAAACTCTGTTTGAGGAGGGGATGGCGATCTCGCAAAAAGCCGCCGGCGGCGACGACCAGGATCGCGTACCATGGCTCACCAAGCTGGTTGGCGTTCTCGAAAAGCAGCGGAAGTTCGCCAAAGCGGAACCCGTTTACCGGGAGATCATCACGAGGATGGACGAACTGATGGGTAACGATAACCCGTTCGTCGCCGGCTTGCTTACGAAACTGGCGGTCTCACTCGAAATGCAGGGAAAATATAAGGATGCTGAGCCCGTTCTCCGGCAGGCCCTTGAGAAGACGGGGGATGCAGGGAAAAATGACCCGTCAGTTCACGAGGCGGCCACCTATAAACTCGCTCAGAATCTTTACCGCCAAAACAAGTTCGCGGAAGCCGAGCCGCTCTATCGAGAAGTGATCGCGAGCCGGCAGACTCGTCTCCCGCCCGAACATGATGACGTGCTGGTCCCAACCGGGATACTTGCCAGCTTACTGGCCGACTGGGCGTGGGCTGAACGCGGTTCTCTGGCTGATGTCGGCAATCTGAAGCCCGAAATCCCGGCGCGGGCCAGGGAGGCCGAGCGCATCCTACGCGAGTGTTTGGCCATTCGGCTGCGCGGCCCCAGTGCGAACCATTGGCGCACCGGCGGCGTTCGATCCCGCCTCGGTGGTGCACTGCTGGCCGTCGCGCTCACCGATCCGGCGCTCAACACCGAAAACCGCCTGGCCAAATTCACGGAAGCCGAACCGCTGCTGCTGGAAGGCAACGAAGCCCTGCAACAAAGCAAGGACGTGGGCAGCATTTACCAGCGCGATGCCCTCATCCGCCTCGTTCGCTTCTATGAAGCATGGGAGAAGCCTGACAAAGCTGCTGAATGGCAGCGGAGGCTGGATGAATTCGACGTAATTGATTAGCGCTTCGCCAGCTTTTTGGACCGGAGGATGAGACGCGCTTACAGCGCTTACGATCAATCCTCAACCCAACCCGGGGCTTGCGCCCCGGGCTGTTATGATACGGGCCTTTGGCCCTTCTGAAGCGCCATCGGCGCGTGTCATATCAGCCCGGGGCGCAAGCCCCGGGGATCGGGAAACAATTGATTTTCAAGGGCTGAAGGCCCGTCTCATGCTGTGTCGCAGACGAAGGGAATACCGCGAATCCATTACGAAAGCCGCAGGCCCCTGGACTGCTGCGGGGCCCGCAGCTCTCGAACGGCGTTTGATTTCCGGCTTACCAAAAACACTGCGAGGGACGGGCACGCTGCCAGCAAAGCTGTGATTGCCTCCGGCTGTCTTCGCTGCGCTTCGGCTCTCACAGCAGTCCAGGGCGTGCGGCGGTCATGCTTCGGTGCCCGCCTCGCGAATGGCGGCACCCGCGCCGGAAAATCGTGCAGATTCCCTGTAATCGCCCGCTGCCGTTTCCTCTTTACTCCGAAGCGGATACTGACAACGCCCTGGAGACCGCGCTTCATCCCAAACTTCGAACGCATTTTATGAAAACCGAAATCCGATTGCTTGCGGCCCTCTTTTGCACGGCGCTCGCGACTTTTCCTCATCCGGCCAGCGCCGCGCCGGGAGATGTTGACGTCGCGTTCAACCCCGATCCGGAGCAATACAGTAACATTTACTCCACCGTTGTTCAGCCCGACGGAAAAATCCTCATGGCGGGCGGCTTCAATTCGGTGGTCGGAGTCCCACGCACCAATATCGCGCGGCTTTACGCCGACGGCTCGCTGGATACCGGCTTCAATCCCAATGTCACTGGCAACCGCATTTACAGTGTAGTGGTGCAGGCGGACGGGAAAATCATCTTCGGGGGAAATTTTATTAGAACTGTAAACGGAGTGACCCGCAACGGCATGGCGCGGCTCAATGCCAACGGCACGCTGGACCCGGGTTTCAATCCCAATGTGGCTGAAAACTACATTCACAGTACGGCAATGCAAACGGACGGCAAAATAGTCATCGGAGGCCGCTTCTTTTCCGTGGGCGGCGTGACGCGAAACAACATCGCACGACTGAATGTCGACGGCACGCTGGAGCCGGGATTCAATCCCAATGCCAACAACGAAGGCTTGAACGACACTATCGTGCGTGCCGACGGGAAGATTCTCATGGCGGGCAACTTCACGACCGTGAGCGGCACGACCCGCAACCGCATCGCGCGGCTGAATGCGGACGGCACGCTCGACATGAGCTTCAATCCCAATGCGAACAGCTATGTTACCAGCATGGCGGTGCAGGCTGATGGAAAGATTATCATCGGAGGTGGCTTCACAATGGTGGGAGGCGTCGCGCGCACCGGGCTGGCCCGGCTCTTCCCCGACGGCACATTGGATATGAGCTTCAACCCCAATGCGGGCGTTGAAATCATCACGCTGCAGGCCGATGGAAAGATTCTAATAGGGGGCTACTTTCAACATGTTGGCGGCGTGGCACGCAACAACCTTGCCCGGCTGAACACCAATGGGACCCTCGATACCGGGTTCAATGCCAACATAACCAACGCCAACGGGCTTTTCAGCGCTGCGCTGCAGCCCGACGGAAAGATTGTCATCGGCGGCACCTTTCAAACGGTGGGCGGAAGGACACGCAACGGAATTGCG
>JANNVM010000037.1:0-21007 GCA_031414455.1 Verrucomicrobiota bacterium | reverse complement strand
GCTACTCCCCGGACCGTCATAACGTCTCTGCCTAATGAGGTCTCCGTCCGCCCCCGAAGATTTGGCCGTGTAGAAGTCGTGGTCGTACGCGGTGGCACTGTGAACGGAATACCCCGTCACGACCACGTTGCCGTCGCCATCCACCGCCACCGCGTGGGCTTGATCGTCCAGATTATAGGGGCCGCTATAACCACTCTGCCAAAGCAGTGCGCCGTTTGCAGAGGCATATTTCGCCGTGGAGAAGTCGAAATTGGAATACCCGGTCACCACGACGTCGCCGTTCGCGTCCAATACTACTGCCTGAGCAACGTCGTCACCGTTCGACGGGCCGTTGTAGCGTTTTTCCCAAAGCACCGCTCCGTTCCCCCCGGCATACTTGGCTGTGTAATAGTCGTAGCCGGAACCCGGGCCCACAGAATATCCGGTGACCACGACATTATCGTCGTCATCCACGGCGAGCGACCGGCTTGAATCAAAGTCATGCGCCGCACCATCGTACCTTCTTTCCCACAGGAGCGCGCCGGTCGCCGCCGCATATTTTGCGGTGTAGTAATCGTGGTCGGAATTGGTGCTGCCGTAGGAATAACCGGTCACTACCACGTTCCCGACCGAGTCCACCGCCAGCGCTGTGGGGACATCGACCCTGTGCGCCGGGCCGTCGTAGCGCTTTTCCCAGAGCTGCAAGTCGTCTGCCGCTGCATACTTGACCGTGTAGTAGTCCAAAGAGGATCCGGAACCAAAGGAAGACCCGGTCACCACCACGTTGCCATTGGTGTCCACCGCCACCGCCCGGGCAATATCCTCGTCCACCGGGCCGCTGTATCGTTTTTCCCAGAGCAACGCACCGTCCGCCGCCGCATATTTGGCCGTGTAGTAGTCGCCGTCATACGGATTACCGTTGAAATCAAGCCCGTTGAAGGAGCCTCCCGTCACTATGGGATTGCCATCGCCGTCCACCGCCAACGAAGTGGCAAAGTCGTCGCTGTTGGCCGGACCATCGTAGCGCCTTTCCCAAAGCAGCGCGCCATCGGCGGCACCGTACTTGGCCGTGTAGTAGTCTCGCGGATTGGAATATAATCCGAAGATATCGTCCATCCCCACTTGGGAAGAGCCGGTCACGACCACATTGCCGCTGCCATCCACCGCCACCGCCGAAGGGACATCGTCACCGTGAGCCGGTCCGTCGTAGCGGCGCTCCCAAAGCAACGCCCCATCTGCCGCACCGTACTTGGCCGTATAGTAATCGGTGAAGCCGTTGGCACCTTCGGCCCTTGTCGCCACCACCAGGTTACCGCCGGCATCCGTGGCCGCTGCCAGCACGGAGGCGCGCGGGTCGAGGTTAATGAGGATGGCCTCCAGAGCGTCATAGCGTCTCTGCCAAACCACGGAACCATCCACGCCGGAATACTTGATGAGAAGCAGACCTCGCACCGCGAAGTTATCCACGGTGGCGCCCACCACCAGGAAATCTCCCGACGGATCGCGCAATACCTGAGACGCCTGATCGATTGAGTCTCCGAGATTGCTGTAGCGCTGGACCCACGCCTCGGTGACACCGGCGTGCGAGGGCACGGCGCAAATCATCACGGCAAAAACCGCCAGGGCGGCCCGGAGAACTTGTGCAGCAAGGGAATGAAGTGGAGATGTGACGTGTTTCATGACAAAGTTCCCCGTGCTTGCAGTTGGTGCTTTCCTTACGGTCTGACCGTCACCTTCAGCCGGGCGAATTTTGTTTTGTCCGTTCCGAGAGGAATGGCGACGATGATGGTGTCAGGCGCGGTTCCGTTTTCGGAAATGGTCACGCCGCCGGATGAGTCGGCAGTGTTTGAGCCGATGAAGAAGATGGCCTGGATGACTTGAGGCCAGCTCACCAGGTCGGTGCTGGTTTCGACAGTTACCGAGACGTCCGGAGTTTCTGACAAATCGTCGCGCGCAAAGGTGAAGATCATGTTGCCGCCGCTGATGGTGGCTGCGGGAAGACGTGGTAAGGCGGATGACACGGGATTCCCGCCGGGGATATATTCTGCGGCGTTAGGGATTCCATCGTGGTCCGGATCGGCACTCGGAGCGGCCTCAGCGCCGGTGAGACCGAAGCCTGCGGCCCATGCGGCAAAGGAAACCGGACCCGGAATCTCCCGGTAGAGGATGGTGGCAAAGTCGTAGTTGCCGCGCGGGCCGGGGTCTCCATCCACGGTGCCGGCGATGGCGATCGTTCCATCGGGCCCAAGAGCGAGGCTGTGGGAATCGCCCATGCCTTCGGGATTGGGAGACAACAGGTCCCAGCTTCCCATCACACTGCCGGCGTAGGCATTCGGCCGGCTGTAGCCTCTGCCCCAAAGTTTCGCGCCATCCGACGCGGCGTACTTCGCTGTGTAGAACCCATCGTTTCTCACCCCCGTGACGACCGCATTGCCACTGGGATCCAATACCAGCGCCGATGCGCCACCGCCCTCGCGTCGCTCCCAGAGCAGGGCGCCATCGGCCGCTGCATATTTGGCGGTGTAGGTATTGGCGGGGCCGAACCACTCGCCGGCCCCCATCGCCGACGATCCGGTTACCACCACGTTTCCCGCTGTGTCCACTGCCACGGCATTGGCGAAATCGTCGCCGGAGTCCCAACTGTCATAGCGCCTTTGCCACAACAGCGCCCCATTCGCGGCTGCAAATTTTACCGTGTTGTAGTCGCTGTGGTAGTAAGTGAATTGGTCGGTATAACCGTATCTGGAAAAGCCCGTCACCACGACGTTGCCGCTGGCGTCCACCACCAGCGCGCTGGCAACATCAGGGCTCTCTCCCAGGCCGCTGAAGCGCTGCTCCCAAAGCAAAGCGCCGTCCGCCCCCGCATACTTGGCCGTGTAGAAATCATGTCCGCTGTCACTGCCGTTGGTGGTGCCGGCTACGATCACGTTGCCCCCGGCATCCACGGCGACAGCGCTGAGGTAGCCGTTCTCGGTCGTGCGCCGTTTCTCCCAAAGCAACGCTCCGGTCGCCGCCGCGTACTTGGCCGTACGAAGGTATCCGTCGCTGGTTCCGACAATTACGTTGCCCGCGGCGTCCACGGCAATCACCCTCCCTCCGCCATCATGGCCCCATGCTGTCGTCCCGTCGGGCCGGAGCTTGGCCAATCCGCTCCCGCTAACGATCACGTTGCCGGAGCTGTCCACCACCACTGCCTGCCCGCCGGCGGAGCGGCTCTCCCAGAGCAGTGCGCCACTCGCCGCAGCGTACTTGGCCGTGTAGGCAGACACGCCGTTGTAGGGATAGATGCCGCTGTAGGAAATTCCGGTCACGATCACATTTCCGCCTGAATCCATCGCCACCGCCTGCGCCTTGTCTTCGCTGTTCGCCGGGCCGTTGTAGAATTTCTCCCACAGCAGCGCGCCGTTGGGGGCGGCGTACCTTGCCGTGTAGAAGTCATTGCCGAATTCAGCGCCATCCCTGTTATACGTTCCGGACACCGCCACGTTGCCGCCGGCATCCACGGTCACGGCATGGGCCACTATCGAGCTGTCCACCGGGGTGCTGGTGCGTTGCTCCCAGATCAGCGCGCCATTCGCTGCGGCGTAGCGGGCCGTCCAGCCCACCGTTTGGAAGCCTCCTCCCGGCCGCGGGCTGGCCAATGTACCCGTCACCACCATATTCCCGCCGCCATCCAGCGTCATCGCCCGCAACGTGTGATCGCTAAAACCATCGGGTTTGCTGTAATGTTTTTCCCAGATCAGCGCGCCATCCGCCGCCGCATATTTCGCCGTATGAAAATCGGGGCGGTTGAGCGCATTGCCTACGGTTCTCAGCAACGCCACATTACCGCTGCCATCCATCGCCAGCAATGAAAACTCACCGTCCCCACCCAATCGCCAGGGGTCGGTGAAGTTCTTCTCCCACACGATCGCGCCATCCGCTGCCGCATGCCTGGCCATATAATAAAAGCAATTCCCGCTTTCATCACAGCCCCGCGCAGAACCCCTCATGACATTTCCCGCGGCGTCCACCGCGAGCGCCGTCTCACCTAACTCGCCGCTGCGATTCTCCCAAAGCACCGCGCCGTCCGCCGCGGCAAATTTAATCGTACGGCGGCCATAGTCCGGGAATCCGGCTTCGTTATTCCCGAGGAACGCGATCGTATTCACCACCACGTTGCCACTGCCATCCACCGCGAGGGCGCTGCTCCCGTTTGATTGATAGCTTCTGATAACCTTTGTCCAGACGGGTGCGCCATTCGCGGCGGCGTACTTGACGACATGGTAGTCGAGGTTCGTTCCATCGTAGCTGCTCCCCAGGAAAACCACATCTCCGCCGCCGTCCACGGCGATGGCCTCGGACTCTTCCTGTGAAGCAAGGTGCGTTTCTCTTTCCCAGAGCAGCGCGCCATCAGCCACCGCATACTTCGCGGTGTACCAATTGTCGCTCTGCCCCTCATGCCGCGTGCGACCTGTCACCACCACGTTTCCCTGTCCGTCCACCGCCAATGCCCGCACCTCGTCGGCGTTGACCGACCCGCCAGCCGGATTGTTGTAGCGCCGCTGCCACAGGACGGACCCGTCCGCACGGGAATACTTGATCGTCAGCATGTCGAACCCGTTGACTCCGTCATCGCTGTCCCCGGTAACAATGATGTCGCCCGCGGCATCGCGCACCACCTTGACCGCCTTGTCGTTCGAGCTGTTCGCCATAGATGTGAAACGCTGGACCCACGCTTCGGTAACAGCGCCTGGCGACGGATGGACTGCGAACGACGAGGCAGCTAAAGCGGCCAGGGCGGCCCGGGGCACGGATGCCTGGAGAGAATGAAATGTTCTGAGGAGTTTCATGGATTTGTTTGTTGTGCTCACGGGAGCCGCTGCGTTTCTATCACGGCGTGATCGTCACCTTCAGCCGGGCGAATTTCGCTTTGTCGGAGCCAATCGGGATGGCGACGGTGATCGTGTCAGGGGCTGTGCCGTTTTCGCTGATGCTCACGCCGGGGCTGGACGCGACGGTGGTTGGTCCGATGGTGAAAACGGCGGGCCACGTCACGAGATCCGTGCCGGCTTCGACGGTTAGGGTCACGTCCGGAGTTTCTGAAGCGTCGTCGCGGGCGAAGGTGAAGAGCATTTGGCCGCCGCTGGTTATAACAGCCGGACGCCCTGATGTGGCGGGCACTATGGGATCCCCGCCGAGGATGTATTCCACTCCGTTCGGCAGGCCGTCGCGGTCCGGATCGGCATCCGCGGCCGCATCGCGGGCGGAGAGCGCAAAGCTCCCAACCCAACTGGTAAACCTGGCTGCCACGGGGATGGCGCTGAGTCTCGCGACGAAAACGTCCCCGCTTCCGCCGTTGGAGGCGCTGAGCATGCCGCTTGTGGAGCCGGTCACGTAGACGCCGCCATCCGGACCGATGGCCACGCCGTTGATGATGTCATTGCCGGAGGTGGCGAGCCAAGTCGTACCGAGGAGGTTGCCCGCACTGTCGTATTGGGCCACGAAGGCATCGGAAGAATCTCCGCTGTTGGTGTGGCCGCCGAAAGTGCTGTAGGAATAGCCGCCGATCCAGAGGTTGCCGGCGGCATCCAGGCCGAGACCATAGCTTTCGTCTTCGAGTGAGCCGCCGAGCAGGCGCGTCCAGAGCACGGTGCCGTTGCTGTCCAGCTTCATCACGAAAGTATCTTTGGATCCCGCATTGACCTGCCCGCCGAGAGAGCCCCCGGCGGTGCCAGTGAGATAGATATTCCCGTTTGAGTCCACCTTCATGTCCGTCGCAGATTCGTCGCTGCTGGTGCCGATTTGTTTCAGCAGCGTCTGGTCGCCATTGGCGTTGTAGCGTGCGACAAAAAGGTCGTCTCCCCCGGCATTTGTGAAACCGCTCAAGCTGCCATCGGTATAGCCAGCGATGTAGCCATTGCCGGTGCTGTCGAAGGCCGCGGCGCCTCCGCGCGCGTTCCCGCTCTCTCGAAGTGTCCGGGTCCAGACTTCCGCTCCCGCGCTGTCGCGCTTGCTCAGAAAGGCCTCGATAGGGAAACCGAGGTTGGCTTTCGTTCTTCCGGCAACGAGCAAGTGGGTGGCATTTCCTGCCATTGCATCCGCGCGGTCGTCGAAGCCACCCCCGACTTGCGTCGTTCCCTGCAAGATCCCGCTGGTGTTGTAACGCAACAATATGACACTGGTTGAGAACAGCCCGGCGAACGACGAGGTGAAGACCGTGCCGTTGCCGACCAGCGCCACCGCGTCCCCTTCCACGAAGTTGTCGGGGTCATCCCGCTCCCGCGTGAAGTCCACGCTTCCGCTCGCCGAGATGCGGGTGAGGAAGAGACGGTTATCTGCCCAGTTCCCGCTGACCCAACTCTGCCCCGAAGTATCGACGGTAATCGCGAGGCCGGCGTCTAAGCTGCCGGTCCCATACTGAGTGATCCAGTCGACGCTCAACTGCGCGTGAGCGGCCGTGGCGGCTAGCCACCCGATGAGGGCGGCAGGGAGGAGGGTGCGGAAGAAGGTTGTCTTCAAAGTATGCGGAGTTCGAGTGTCCAAACAGGAGTGCTTCTTCCTTACGGGGCGATCGTCACCTTCAGCCGGGCGAATTTCGCTTTGTTGGTTCCGGGCGGGATGACAACGGTAATGGTGTCCGGGGCGTTACCGTTTTCGGTGATGGTCACACCCGGGTACGAGATGGCGCCGATGAAGAAAACGGTGGGCCAGACTCCGGGCCAGTTCATGAGATCCAAGCTGGTCTCGACCGTTAGAGTGACATCCGGTGTTTCTGACAGGTCGTCGCGGGAAAAGGTGAAGAGCATGTTGCCGCCGCTGATGGTGACAGCGGCTGGGCGGGGTGTTGCGGCGGACGCGGGATTTCCGCCGAGGATATATTCCGCAGCGTTAGGAATTCCATCGTGGTCCGGATCGGCAGAGGGCGCAGCGGCGGCGCCCGTGAGGCCGAGGCCCGCGGCCCATGCGGCAAAGGAGGCCGGTCCTGGAAGCTCCCGCAATACAACCGTCGCGTAGTCTGAAATGAAATTGCCTCCGTCAGTCGAACCGGTGACGGCAACCATCCCTCCGGGACCGAGAGCGACGCCGTGCGGGCCACCGACTGCGAGGGCGACGCTAAAGCCTCGACTCCATAGAAGCGCACCGTCCGCCGCCGCGTATTTGGTGGCGTAGCCGGAGCCTGTCACCACCACGTTGCCACCGCCGTCCACTGCCACCGCCGCGCCCGTGCTGCGCTTCTCCCAAAGCACCGCGCCATCCGCTGCGGCATATTTGAAGGTTCCGGAATTCCCTGTCACCACCGCGTTGCCGCCGGCGTCCACGGTTACCGCATGAGCGGCGGCCTCATCGCTCGCGCCGTGGTACCGTTTTTCCCAGAGCAGCGCGCCGCTGGCGGCCGCATACTTAGCCGTGTAATAGTCACCTACGTATTCGGGCCCGGAGGTGCCGGTCACCAAGACGTTGCCGCTGCCGTCCACCGCCACACACGCGACGTGGTCTTCGCTGTATGTAGCAAGGCCGCTGTAGCGTTTCTCCCAAAGCAGGGTGCCATCTGCCGCCGCGTACTTGGCTGTGTAGAAGTCGCCATGGTAATCGCCTGCCGGCCCATCGATCGTTCCTGCCACGATCACATTGCCGCTGCCGTCTACTGCCAGAGTAACCGCGGGGTATGTGTTGTATATCGTCGCGTGGAATCGCTTCTCCCACAGCAGCGCGCCATCTGCCGCCGCATATTTGGCCGTGTAGAAGTCGGTGTCGGTGCCGTCGAAGGAGGACCCTGTCACCACCACGTTACCGCCGCCGTCCACTGCAATGGCCTGTGCCTTGTCATGGAAGTTCTCCGGGCCGTGTTTCTCCCAGAGCACGGCACCATTCGCCGCAGCGTACTTCACCGTGTAGTAATCGCGGCTAAAAAAAGAAGTGCCCGTCACCACGACGTTGCCGTTCGCGTCCAGCGCCATGGCCGAGGCCTTGTCGTCACTGTTGCCCGGGCCGTTGTAGCGCTGCTCCCACAACAGCGCGCCGTCCGCCGTGGCATATTTGGCGGTGTAGTAATCGTAGCTGTTCGTGCTGGCATCGGATTCCCCCGTCACGACCACGTTCCCGGCTGCGTCCACCGCCACCGCCCGGGCCTGGTCGGAGCGATTCGCGGGGCCGTCGTAGCGTTTCTCCCAAAGCGCCGCGCCGTCGCCCGCCGCATATCGTGCCGTATAAAAATCCTCGTTAATTGTCCCCGTCACCACCACGTCACCGCCGTCCTCCAGCGTCAAATCCCTGACAATGTCGTAGTTCTGCGCAGTGCGTTTTTCCCAGATTACCGAGCCGTCTGATGCGGCGTACTTCGCCGTGTAAGAGATGCTGTTTTCGGCCCCGCCGGCAGAGTATCCCGTCACCGCCACGTTGCCGCTGGCATCCACCGCCATCGCATATGGCTCGTCCCAGCCGTTGCCCGGGCCGTTGTAACGCCTTTCCCAGAGCAGGGCACCGTTCGTTCCTGCATACTTTGCCGTGTAGAAGTCGCCCGGAGTGCTGTGGAAAAAGTCACTGTCGGAAGTCCCCGTCACCACCACATTGCCGTCGCCATCCACAGCGACCACCGTTCCGTAGTCGTCAAGGTCATTGAGGCCGGAGTAGCGTTTCTCCCACAGCAGTGCGCCGTCCGCGGCGGCATACTTTGCGGTGTAGCAGGCGGAATCTCCATTCAGCGCCCGCAAAGATCCTGTCACCACGGCATTGCCGGCGGCATCCATCGCCACCCCCTGCGGAAAATGCCAGTGGACCGCGGTGCCACTGAAGCGCCTGTCCCAAAGCAGCGCTCCGTCTGCCGCCGCATATTTGGCGGTGTAGTAGTCGCAGGCACCGTCGCTCCGGTGGGAAAACCCGGTCACGATAACATCACCGCCGGCGCCGACGGCCACCGCCTGCGGACGGTCGTCGCGATGTGCCGGGCCGTCATATCGCTTCGCCCAAAGCAGTGCACCGTCCGCCGCCGCATACTTGGCAGTGTAATAATCCGAATAGTACAGAATCCCTTCGTCAGGGTTGTCGATCCCGTCTTTGAGGGATCCGGTCACCAACACGTTGCCGTCGGCGTCCACCGCCATGGCCGGAGGGAAGTCAACGTTGTAGTCCCGGGCCGGATAACCACTCGCCCAGAGTGGCGTGCCATCCTCCCCTGAATACTTGGTCGTAATGTAGTTGCCGTATTCGAGCCCCGTCACTATCAGGTTGCCGTCGCCGTCCACGGCTGTCGCCTCGATGCGATCATAGAGCGTGCCTCCCCCGGGTGCGATCAAAACCGCGTAGCGCTTTTGCCAAATGACCGCGCCGTCCACTCCCGAGTATTTGATGACGAGCATCCCCGGCGTGGTGATGTCGTCCCGGGTGGTCCCCGCCACCATGACGTCGCCCGCCGCATCGCGCACGACCTTGAAAGCTCTATCCTGCGAGTGGTTTAGGGCATTGCTGTCATAACGGTGGACCCACGCTTCAGTCACCGCGGCGCGTGCCGACGGAGCCGAAAACGGCAACACGGCAAGAGTCGCCTGTGCGGCCCGGAGCAGCAGCGACCGGGTCGGGGAATGACATGGACTTCTCATTTGTTTGAATTCGGGGTTCCTTTTCAAGGAGCGATCGCGACTTTCAGCCTGACGAACATCGCGCGGCACGGCGTGATTACAATTACGGCAACTCCAGCGCGACCAGCCGGCCCGTGGCCATTTCCGTGATGATGACGTGATTCCCGCTGGGGTCCAGCACCATACTTGTCGGTGTGGTCAGGCTCTGAGTCAGAATGACGGGAATGCCGTTCTCTGCTGAGAAGTACTGAAGCCTACCGGCACCCGCCACGGGAAATGTCAGGTTATGCTCCAGGGTCAGATCGCCTTCATCCTGGCCGCGGGACCCTAAAGGGATAGTGTCGATGGCAGAGGAAAGCCCGGTGATCAGCGGAGAAATGACTCCGGTAACCGGGTCCACCTGCTGCACCCGGGAATAGCCGGGGAGGAAGAAGGGTGCGCCGCTCAGCAGTGTCACCTGCAACTGATCACCCGCCCAGCGGATGCTGGTGGGGACATTCTCGATGAAAGGCGGACCCACCGGGAACCTTGGATTGGGAGTGGGCGCAAAGCTCGCGAGCGTGTCCGCGGTGCCGCTGAGAAGATCGAGCCGGCGCACGACATTGAATCCGGCGTCCACGATGTAGAGAAAATGGCTGTGTCCCACCACCCCGTAGGGATGAGAGTGGCGGACATGGGCGGCGAAATTGGGACGCGGTTCCGGCGCATAATCCGCAAAATCGGCCACGAGTTCGATCACTGCCCGCTGTCCTCCCGCATCGGTTCGGACGAGCCGCGCGCCTGTTTTCAACAAAGCATGATCGGCAGGCGTCAGTGCGATCCCGGTGGTCGAATCCTCCATCGCCGCGCTGAAATGCACCGCCAGCACCGAACTGAAGATGGGCGAGGCCGGCGCGGGATTGGCTTTTTCCGTGCCCTGGACCGGACCGGCGAGCGTGACATCTCCCTGACCATTCAGGACATACAGCGTCCGCCCGTCGAGCCAGACGCCGGTCGTGCCATTGAAATCGCCGACGAAGGTGCGTGCGGAGGGCAGGCCGTCCAGCAGCGTCCAGCAGCGTCCAGCAGCGTCCAGCAGCGTCCGGCGTTGCCCGCCGGCGTCCACGATGGAAACCCGACCATGGTTAGGCACTTCCGGACCCGCTTCGGCGACGATAAAATTGCCCCGCGGGGTCCCGATGATCTTGCTGGGTGCAAGAAGGCCGGTGGCAAACGGCGTGATGGCGGGGACCGGTGCCTGTGCCATAAGTCCCGGGACCGAACAGGCGATGAACGCGCACATGGCGAGAGCCAATGTTCGAGATTCGTTCACTATGGGCCCTGATGTAATGAGTGTTTTCATAATGGCTTTCTGCTGGGGTTTAGTGAAGGGAGAAGCCCCTCCAATTATCTCATGCGACATCGCGGAGCAGATCCCCTCACGAAAGTTTCTGCCCCCTTTGCGAAGCGACCCGGAATGCCTCGCGCCCAGCCGGTTGCATTGATAGGTTCCTGCGAAGACGCTCGACTTCATGGGGCCGCCGTCACCCTAATGCGCATGAAGCGGGAGGGCGGGGCACCGATCAGCGCATTGTCACGCACCTTCAGAGTCGTGGGGTTGTTGCTGAGGACCGTCGTGGTCGTGGGACTGAAGGACTCCGGTAGCGCGGGCAGCACGGTGCCGGCGCTTTCCGCTTCATAGGTTACACCGGGACGTTTGGTGACGGTCATCGTGAGGAAGCCGCCCTCGTTCACCGGCAACGGCGTGGCGGCGGTATCGGGCGCGAGCGGGTTGGTGTCGAACGCGAGTTCCAGCAGTTCGTTGCGCCCGTCGCCGTCGGCGTCGTCGAGCGCGCTGTGGCCGGCGGTGGTTCCGAAATGGGCGATCTCCCAGCCATCCAGGAGGCCGTCGGCGTCGGCATCCGAGGTGAAGACGTACGCGTAGCCTTTGTCAGTAAACACGGTGTCGTCCAAGGGCGCGCCGATGGCGATCGCGGCGCCATCAATGGACACTGAGTTACCGAAAAAGTCACCCGCCGCCGGGCCGGGGTTGTGAATTGTCGCCACCGGCACCGTCGGCGTCGCGCTGTCTAGATCGTACACATACGTGCTCCCCGCGTCGCCCGCTCCCGTGTCGTCCCACCGCGCGCCCACGACCACGCGCGTGCCGGAGAGAGCCACCGAGTTGCCGAAGTTGTCATACTGCGCCGGTTCCGGGTTGTTGAGCGACGCAATAGGAACCCCCGGCGTGGCGCTGCTGAGGTCATACACATACGCGCTCCCAGCGTCGGTCGCTCCCGTGTCGTCACTTGAAGCCCCGACCAACACGCGCGTGCCGGAGATGGCCACCGAACTGCCGAAGTAGTCCTCAAATGCCGGCCCGGGATTGTTGAGCGTGAAGACAGGCACCGTCGGCGTCGCGCTGCTGAGGTCAAACACATAGGCGATCCCCGCGTCGTTCGCTCCCGTGTCGTCGTAGAGAGCCCCCACCGCCACCCGCGTGCCGGAAATGGCCACCGAGTAGCCGAAGCCCCAACTCGGCCGGGGGTTATCGAACGTCATCACGGGAACCGTTGGCGTGGCGCTGTTCAGGTCATACACATACACACTCCCTGCGCCGGCAGCGCCCACCACTACCCGCGTGCCGGAGATCGCCACATCTACGCCGAAGAAGTCACCCGCCGTCGGGCCGGCAGGGTCGTTCAGCGTGGCCACTGGCACCGTCGGCGTCCCGCTGCCGAGGTCGTACACATACGCGCTTCCCGTGCCGGACTCCACAGGCGAAGGAGCCCCCACCACCACGCGCATGCCGAAGATGGCCACCGAACTGCCGAACCCGTCACCCACCACCGGGCCGGGGTTATTCAGCGTCGCGACGGGCACCGTGGGCGTCCCGCTGCTGAGGTCATACACATACGCGCTCCCCGCGTCGCGCTCTCCCGTGTCGTCAAAAGAAGCCCCCACCACCACGCGCGTGCCGGAGATCGCGACCGAGTTGCCGAAGCTGTCACTGGGGATCAGGCTGGCGGGGTTGTTGAACGTCACCACCGGAACCGTCGGCGTCGCGCTGCTCAGGTCATACAGATAGGCGCTCCCCGCGTCGGTCGCTCCCGTGTCGTCTCGGTCAGCGCCTACCACCACCCGCGTGCCGGAGATGGCCACCGAGCGGCCGAAGAGGTCAAGCTCGGCCGGGCCGGGGTTGTTGATCGTCGTCACCGGCAACGTCGGCGTCGCGCTGCTGAGGTCATACACATACGCGCTCCCGGCATTGGGCGCTCCCGTGTCGTCATTGTATGCCCCCACCACCACGCGCATGCCGGAGATCGCCACCGAGACGCCGAAGCGGTCACCCACCGCCGGACCCGGTTCCGGGTTGTTCAGCGTGGCCACCGGCACGGTGGGCGTGGCGCTGCTCAGGTCATACACATACGCGCTCCCCGCATCGCTCGTTCCCGTGTCGTCCCGCCAGGCCCCCACCACCACGCGCGATCCGGAGATGGCCACCGAGATGCCGAAGCCGTCAAACGCCGGCGGCCCGGGGTTGTTGAGCGTCTTCACCGGCACCGTGGGCGTCGCGCTGCTAAGGTCATACACATACGCGCTCCCAGCCCCGCTCGCTCCCGTGTCGTCCGAGAAAGCCCCCACCACGATCCGCGTGCCGGAGATCCCCACCGACCAGCCGAAGTTGTCATCCGCCGCCGGGCCGGGGTTGTTCAGCGTGGCCACGGGCACGGTGGGCGTCCCGCTGCTGAGGTCATACACATACGCGCTCCCGGCGTTGGTCGCTCCCGTGTCGTCATAGTTTGCCCCCACCACCACGCGCGTACCGGAGATGGCCACCGAAATGCCGAAGGTGTCATCCGCGGCCGGGCTCGGGTTGTTCAGCGTCGCGATGGCCACGGTTGGTGTGGCGCTGCCGAGGTCATACACATACGCGTTTCCCGCGCCCGTATCGTAGGCGTTAGCCCCCACCACCACCCGCGTGCCGGAGATGGCCACAGACCCGCCGAAGCCTTCACCCGTCACCGGCGCGGGGCTCGCCAATACGTAGAGCAGCGCGCCCGTGGTCGAGTCAAACACCTTCACCACGCCCGGGTGCCCATAGGGTGCACCGACGGCAGTGAAGCCTCCATCCACCGCCACGCTGGAGCCGACACCTTGACTCTGCACACCGACCGTCGGCGGCGCGGGAATGGAATGCTGGAGCGTGTAGGTCACCTGCGCTGCGGCTGACCCGGAGAGGGCGGAGGCGAGGACAAAGGCGACCAAGCCGGGCAAAAGAAGGGTGGATTTCATAAGTTAGTGGGTGGCAGCACGGGTGCCTCGTTCTTCCTGTTGATTCGTAAGTTCACCGCGCGTCAAACACCCGCTTTTACTGCAACTTCAGCCGGAAGAACTTTCGCTCGACGGTCGTGGGAACAGTCACTGAGATTTGGCCGGCATTGGTGACGGCAGGTTGCGCCACGGGAGACCAGGAATTGGAAAGTGAGACGTCCGTGGTTTCCTGAAGTTGAAAGTTCAGCCCGGTCACGGGCCATGAGACGATCACCGCCGCATTTGAGCCCACAATGTCCAGAGTGGGCAAGACGGAATCGCCCATCAGCCGCGCGACACTCCACCGCGCAGCGTCATTAACCATGGTGAAATCGCCGCCGATGAGCAATTTGCCATCCGGTTGGATGGCTGTGCAATAAACAATCAAGCCGCCGCCGGTCACTCCAGGGATTGGATTGAAAGTGCTGTCCAGACTCCCGTCGGCATGGAATCGGGCGATACCGTTGCGACCGGTGTTATTAACGGTGTCAAAGCTGCCCCCGATGAGCACCTTGCCATCGAACTGCAGCGAGATCGAATTGACCGAAGTGCCATTTTGAATATTGCCGCCGGTAATCGTTACAGGGCTGAATCCAGCGTCCAAAGCGCCATCCGCATCGAGGCGGGCGAAACCGTTGCGGACAGTGCCGTTGACCGTGTTGAAATAGCCGCCAATGAGCAGCTTGCCATCCGGCTGCAAGACGACAGCCTCAACCGAATTGTCAACGCCTGTGCCAGGGTCGAAAGTGGCGTCCAGACTTCCGGTCGTTTTGAGCCGGGCGATGTAGTCACCGCCTCGGATAACCTTGCCGTCCGGTTGCACGGCGATAGCATACACATTGCCGCTTCCACCGGTGCCCGTTCCGAAAGTGGTGTCCAGACTTCCATCGGAATTAAGTCGCGCAATTTTATTGCGCAACGTGCCATTGATCGTGGTGAACCAGCCTCCGATCAGCACTTTGCCATCCGACTGCAGCGCCACCGCAAAAACAACATTGTCCGGTCCAAAGCCCGGATTGAAAGTGCTGTCCAGAGTTCCATTGGAATTGAGGCGGGCGATATAATTGCGGGCCGTGCCGTTGATTACGGTGAAGTCGCCCCCGATGACCACCTTGCCATCCGGCTGGACGGCGAGGGAGCGAACATTGCCATCTGCGATCCCTGTGCCCGGATCAAAACTGCTGTCCAGACTGCCGTTGGCATTGAGCCGGGTGATCCTGTTCCGGCTCGTGCCGTTGACCGAGTCAAAGTAGCCCGCGATCAGCACCTTCCCATCCGACTGCGCCGCCAGCGCATAAACAGTGGCCGAATTAACACCGCTGGACACGCCTGCGCCCGGATTGAAACTACTATCCAAACTTCCATCGGCATTAAGCCGGGTCATACGAATTCGAACCGCGCCATTGAAGGAGCCGAAGTGGCCCGCAACGATCACCTTCCCGTCGGATTGCAAGGTGACTAAATCACCGCCATAGAATTGTCCGTCTGCGCCTGTTCCTGGATTGAAACTGTTGTCCAGACTCCCATTGGCATGGAGCCGGGCGACACCAGCGGGACCCCCGCTGGAGATCAGCAGTTTGCCATCCGGCTGCAGGGCAACGGAGTTAAGGCCGCCCGAGGGTGGCGCGCCCGAACTGAAAGTGTTATCCAAGTTCCCATTGGCATTCAGCCGCACGACATTGTCGACCTTGTTATTGGAGACTAAGCTCGAATAGCCGCCGAAAAACACTTTGCCATCCGGCTGCACGACGATGGAATAAACAGCTCTTCTTGTGATTGTGCCAGGGTCCGGATTGAAACTCGTGTCCACGCTTCCGTTGGCATTGAGCCGGGCGATACCCTCGCGAGCAGTGCCATTCACCGCGGTTAAATAGCCCCCGATGAGCACCTTCCCATCCGGCTGCACGGCGACAGCCCGGACAGTAGCAGAATTAGTCAGGTAGGCGGCGGTGCCCGGAGTGAAACTGCTGTCCAAACTTCCATCGGCATTGAGCCGGGCGACAACTTTGTTGGTCGCGTCCCTGGGCGTGTAGAACAAGCCCACGATTAGTATCCTGCCGTCCGGCTGTAATGTGATCGCCCGAATGCTGCCAATAATGCCACCGCTGTTGTTATGTGTTCCTATCGCGGAATCAAAACTGCCGTCCCGACTCCCGTCGGTATTGAGCCGGACGATCGGTGTGCGATCCGTGCCATTGAGCGCGGTGAAATTCCCGGCGACGACTATTTTGCCATCCGGCTGCAGAACGACTGACTGCACCGCCGCAGCATCGTTGAATGGATTAAACGCGGGATCGAGGCTGCCGGTAACGTTTCTATCCGGATGAAAACCGGCATCCCCGCTTCCATCGGCATTGAGCCGCGCAATCCGGATTCGCACCAGACCGTTCACGGTGCGGAACGAGCCACCAATGATTATCTTTCCGTCGGCTTGCACGGCGACCGTGGAAACAGGGCCGTCAATCCCGGAGCCGGAATCAAACGAAAGATCCACGTCGCCCGGCGCAGCGTGAGATGGGCATGCCAGCAACGTCAGATGCAAAAGGAAACCGAGAACGGCGATTTTCGGCGCTGGAATGTTCATGTGTTCTTGTAATGTTGTTTTTCAAGTAAAGCGGGGAAGACTTTTGGTAATCCCGGGATAACGATGGCCTCACTCATCAATGCGGTACGACGGCCGAAAGCGGGCCAACGGGTCCAAAATAAATGTGACGGGAAGCCGCGATCCTGGTTTGCCGGGAAGGCGAACTTCAGGGCGCCGCAGTGACTTTTGTGCGAATGAACCGTGCGGGCGCGGTGCCGATCAGCACATTGTCACGCACCTTCAGTGTAGTTAGGTTATCGAGGAGCAAGGTCGTCGTGGCGGCACTGAAGGAGCCCGCCAGCGCGGGAAGCAGCGTGCCGGCGCTTTGCACTTCGTTGATTACACCGGGACGTTTGGTGACGGTCATCGTGAGGAAGCCGCCCTCGTTCACCGGCAACGGCGTGGCGGCGGCATCGGGCGCGAGCGGGTCGGTGTCGAAGGCGAGTTCAAGCAGTTCGCTGCGCCCGTCGCCGTCGGCGTCATCGGACGCGCTGTGGCCGGTGGTGGTTCCGAAGTGCGCGATTTCCCAGCCGTCGAGCAGGCCATCGTTGTCGGCGTCGGAGGTGAACGTGTAGAGGAAGCCTTTGTCCGCCTGCGGGCTCTCGGCGAATGGCGCGCCGATGGCGACAGTGGCGCCCCCGATGGCCACGGACAAAGCAAAGTTGTCGCCGGCGGCAGGCCGGGGATTGTGGATCGTCGCCACTGGCAGCGCCGGAGTACTGCTGCTGAAATCATAGACGTAAGCGGTCCCGGCATTGTCCGCGCCGGTGTCATCCTGACGTGCGCCGACAACCACGCGGGAACCGAAAATGGCCACCGAAATTCCGAAGAAATCGCCATCCGCCGGAGATGGATTGTTCAGAGTAGCGACCGGGACCGTTGGAGTTAGGCTGGCAAGGTCATAGAGATAAGCACTGCCGGTATCGTTGGCGCCGGTATCGTCCTCCAGTGCGCCGATCACCACCCGCGTGCCGGAAATCGCCACCGCATAGCCAAACTCCTCAATGGTCGTCGGAGTAGGATTGTTCAGCAGCGCCACCGGCTCCATTTGCGTCGCGCTGGTGAGGTCGAAAACATACGCGCGGCCCGCATCGACCGCTCCCCTGTCGGCCCCGCGCGCGCCCACGACGACAAACGCGCCGGATATCGCCACCGCGTTGCCGAAACGGTCGTACGGCGAGGGGTTCGGATTGTCCAGGGCCAGCAGTGGCACCCCCGGCGTGGGGCTGTTGAGATCATATACATACGCCCGCCCTGCGCCGAGGGCTCCGGTGTCGTCGTAGGGAACCCCGACCACCACGTGCGTGCCTGAGATCGCTACCGAGGCCCCGAAGAGATGACTTCCGGGAAGCCCCGGATTATCGAGTGCAAGGACAGGCACCGGCGGTGTCGCGCTGTTTAGATCATAGACATAGGCACTGCCCGCATCGCCATCACTCGTGCCATCGCCCTGTGCGCCAATGACCACCCGCGTGCCCGAGATCGCGACCGAGCTTCCAAAGTAATCGGCCGGCACCGGGTTCGGATCCCGCAAAGTCGCCACGAGCGCTGCCGGTGTGCTGCTGCTCAGATCGTACACGCATGCACTTCCGGCGTCTGCCGCACCCGTATTGTCCAGGATCGCTCCCACGACGAGATGCGCTCCGGAGATCGCCACGGCGTTTCCAAAGCGGTCGCCTGCTGACGGTCCGGCGTTGTTTAACGTCGCTGTTGGCACCGCGGGCGTGGCGCTGTTCAGATCATAAATGTAAGCGAGGCCCCCTGATTGGCTGTCCTGGGGCGTCCCCACCACCACGCGCGTGCCGGAGACCGCCACGGAGCGTCCAAAGGTTTCAATCTGATCCGGGTCCGGGTTGTTCAGCGTCGTGACCGGAACCGCCGGCGTCGCGCCTGCGAGTTCATAAACATAGGCGCTCCCCGCGTTGATCGCGCCCGTGTCGTCGGAGACCGTCCCGACCACCACCAGGCTTCCGGAGATCGCGACCGAGAAGCCGAAAGCGTCCTCAATTAAGGGCCCTGGGTTATTCAGGGTCGCCACCGGCACTGTAGGCGTCGCGCTACTGATGTCATAAACATACGCGCTTCCTGCGTTGGTCGCTCCCGTGTCATCTCTTGCGGCCCCCACCACCACGCGCGTCCCGGAAATCGACACTCTGCCCCCGAAGTAGTCTCCCGTGGCCGGCGTGGGGTTGTTCAAAACTGCGACCGGCGCGGTTGGCGTGGCGCTGCCCAGATCAAAAACAAAGGCTTTTCCCACTCCCGTTCCGCCAGAAGTTTCACCGTCAGCGCCGATCACCACCAGCGTGCCGGAGATCGCCACCGACCCGCCGAAATAGTCGCCGGTCGCCGGCGCCGGGCTGGCCAGTACATAAAGCAATGTCCCGGTGTTCGAAGCAAACACCTTCACTACCCCGGAATCCGTCACGCTGGTATCAGCGTAAGGTGCGCCGACCACAGTAAAGCCTCCATCCACTGCCACGCTGGAGCCGAAGCCGGCCTGGCTTTCCAACCCGACTGTCGGCGGCGCGGGGATGGAATGCTGGAGCGAATAACTCACTTGTGCGGACGCGGCCCCGGGAAGGGCGGCGAGCACGAATGCAAAAATCCGGCAACGAAGGGTTTTCATGGATGGGGCAAGAGCTTGATTCAAAGAAGAAGGGAACTCGATAGAAGGAGCGGGCGGGACGGGCCGCGCTCCCGGTGCGCAGCCATCACTCGCAGCGATTGGTCAGGAGGGGTTGGCGATCTTTGGCTGGTGCCGCCGCATCCGCGGAACGCGCGCCCCCCCCTTAACGCCATGCGATGGCCGAGGCGCTGTTCGACAGGTCGGAAGTCAGGCTGACCTGCGAACCGCCCTGGGCACCGACACGGTAAACGTCGTAGATAAAGTTCCAACCGCCGCTGGTATCTTTCGTATAGAGCAGGTCGGCCGAGTCGGGTGACCAATATGGACTGTAAAGACTGGTTCCGGCGAGGGCCTTGACGTTTGTCTTGTAGCCGCTGCCGTCCGGGGAGATCGTGCCGATGGCCCCGTAAACCAGGTTCGGCGTGGACAGCCAGAATGCGATCCTGGCTCCGTTAGGCGACCACGCGGGACTCCCGGCGTTGCCGCTATACAGGGTTCGCGAGAGCCCTGTGGCGACAGTGATGATCCGGATCTCCCCGAAGCTGTTCCGGTCCGCGACGACTTGCGAAAGATCCGGGGAGAAGTCCCACCCCCCATAGATATCCGGCCACGGGATTCCGGATTCGTAACTCACGCCGGCGGAGACGAGAAACGCCGGGGGAATTACCGGCGCGGTGGGGGCGCCGGAGCCATCAAACTGGAGTTCGACCGCATACAGACCCACGCTTGCCGCCTCGAACCCTACGCTGCCATCCACATTCCAGCGGCGCGCAAACCCGCTGATCACCGCGCTCCCGGCGGCCTCACCCGGCAACCACTTCCAGCCATAGTGCAGCAACTCGAGGCCCGGATCGTTCGTGAGCTGGACCACTGTGCTCCCGTCTTCCGGGATTGCGAAGAGTTCGCGGCGCGTCCGTCCGTCCGGATACGTCTCCACCCCCATGTTGGCAGTCCGCAGGAACCAGCGATTTCCTCCATGAAGCAGCCGGCTTGGAGTGCCCCCCACTCCGGCGGGTAAGGCGGTCTTGCCGCTTCCGTCCGCATTCATCGCGTTGGCATGTCCCTGGGAATCGAAGTAGATCGTTCCCGTGCCACTTCCGCCCCCGCCGGGTTTGCCGGCATGGCTCGTCATTGGAAGCACCAGGCCGAGAACGATGGCAACAATCGGCAGCCACCCGGCGCCCGCGTTGCCAGTTTTTGAATCATTTGGTTTCTTCATATTTTTGTTTTTTGCGTTCACGGAATGCGATGTCTCTCAGGGGAAAATCCGCGAGAAGAACGCCGCTCCACCTATCAATGCGGAATGGCGGGCGGAAACGGGCCACCGGCTGCAAAGTTTATTGGCCTTGTGCCATGTAGTCATTGGCGGAAGGATGCCCGACCATGAATGATGTGACGCGCATCGTCGAAGCGATCGGGCAGGGCGAGGCCGGCGCGGCCGACGAACTGCTGGCACTGGTATATGATGAATTGCGCAAGCTCGCGGCACACAAGATGGCTGGCGAAGCGCCGGGTCAGACTTTGCAGCCGACCGCGCTCGTGCACGAAGCATGGCTGCGCCTGACCGGGAACCCCGATGCCAAGTGGGATGGCCGCGCGCATTTTTTCGCCGCCGCGGCTGAAGCGATGCGCCGCATCCTCATTGATAATGCCCGTCGCAAAAGTGCCCAAAAGCACGGCGCTGGCCTCGAGCGCGTGGATCTGGACGACGCGGATGTTGCCGCAACGGCCGACAACACGACGCTGCTGCTGATCAACGACGCGCTCGAAACACTGGCGATGGAGGATGCGGAGGCCGCGGAGGTGGTGAAGCTCCGGTTCTTTGTGGGACTCACCAACGAAGAGGCCGCCGCTGCGATGGGCATTTCAGAACGCACCGCCAAGCGTCATTGGGCGTTCGCCCGCGCATGGCTTTACGACCAGCTCGGACGCCAGTCAGGCAGTTGACAGGTTTCATGGCAAAAACGC
>JANNVM010000036.1:0-2099 GCA_031414455.1 Verrucomicrobiota bacterium | reverse complement strand
GAACAGGGCAAGCCGACGGAACTCTTCTGTACACTGGAAGTCAAAAAGCCGTGGCAGGGCAAAGCAAAGGTGACCGTCTTCGGACTGCCTGCCAAGACGAGCACGGTGGAAAAAGAGATCGGTGCCGAGGACAAGGAACTGCGCTTCCCCGTGACCACCGCGCCGGACAGTCCGGTCGGTAAACACCAGAATCTGTTCTGTCAGGCGATCGTCATGGAAAACGGTATGCCCATTCCCCACACGGTCGCTCAGGGCGGCGTCATTCGCATTGATCCTCCGCCGCCCGCGCCGCCGCCGGCCGTGGCCAAGACCGATGCGCCTCCGCCGCCTGCTGCTCCCGCGGCACCGGCCGCGCCGAAACCGCTCAGCCGCCTGGAACAACTGCGCCAGCAAAAATAAGGGTAGGGCGGGCCTCCGGCCTGCCGTTGGACGCATCCTGCGGCCAACTTAAAACCAATCGGCGCAGCCGCACTTTTCGAGGCGGTATGGGTGCGCCCAGCATCAAGTGCCTCTCCCCGGAGGATGACAGGTTTGCCGCAAGATGCGCCAAACGGCAGGCCGGAGGCCCGCCCTACCCGCAATCCCCCAGGCGGCATTGAAACTTTTCTGTCAGCTTTCGCTGTTTCGTGGGAAGATGCTGTAGCCAGCCTCTCCTCCATGTCCGCCCACGATGAATTCCTGCCGCTCTTCCTCGCTCATCAGGGTGATCTGAGGGCATTCATCGGCGCACTCATCCGCGATGCCCAGACCCGCGAGGATATCTTCCAGAACGTAGCGCTTACCCTGTGGGAATCGTTCGACCGTTATGACCGGGACCGATCGTTCGGTGCCTGGGCGCGCGGCATCGCAGCGAAGAAAGTGCTGCACGAGCACCGCAGCAACGCGCGCTTCCCGCTCGTCTTTCCCGTGGAGGCCATCCAGACGATCCTCGATGCCTATGATCGCACGGAGGCCCCCGAAGCCCCGCGGCGCGTCGCCCTCCGTGAGTGCATGGATCGCCTGCCGGAGCGCACCCGCGAAATCCTGACACTGCGTTACGATCAGGACCTCAGCGGCGACTGCATCGCCGTCCGCATCGGCTCCACCGTGGATGCCGTGCATCAAACCCTCAGCCGCACCCGAACCTCTCTCGCCGACTGCATCCGCCGCCGGCTCGCCCTTACCGTCGTCAAAGATCCTTAACTGTTGGAGTCCCGCTTTCAGACGGAATCGCCAACTCAAGCTCGTCAACCTGCGCCTCCATCCGCTCCATTACATTGATTCCGCCTGAAGGCGGGACACCAACTCCTTATCGTTATGAATGCCACCATCGTCGCTCTGATTGAGAAGCACCTCAATTCGACTCTCACCACTGCCGAGGCCGCCATGCTGGCCCAGGCGATGGCGGAGAGCCCGGCGCTCGCGAAGGAGTTTGTCGCGGCGACGCGCATGGAGTCCGATCTTTTCGCGGCCATGAAGGATGGGGCACGCACCGCCCTTTACACTCGCCGCATGGAACGTGCCGCGGCGGAAACTGAGCCCGCGCCTTCGCGCCGCCAGTGGCCCGTGAAAACGATGGCCGCCGCCGCGGGCATTGCGGCGCTCGCCGTTGTGGCGTGGCGGCTTATGGAGATGGAGACCGTCACCGGAGTGGCGGTGAAAAAGGCTTCGCCTTCGCTGCCGCAACTGTACAGCGGCGGCTCAGCCTCGTTTTCCAGTGACACCCGCACCGCCGATGCCTCGGCCCTGAAACGTAAACTGCGCCGCTTCGCATCTTCCACCAGCAACCTGCGCCGCATGCCCGTTTCACAGGCCGTCGCGGTGTTGCAGACGGAATGGAAGGACTACGCGCACGGAAATGTGAAGGACAAGGATGCCGTCTTCGCCGTCGCAGACTCTGTAAAAAACGAATGGCAAAAGCCGGAGGATGAGCCAGTTGTTTCCCTGGAAATCCCTGGCATCTCTCTGCTCACCAGCCTCGAACTCATCGCCGCTCAGGCGGGGCTGAAGGCGTCGGTCACGCCCGCCGGCGTCAGTCTGGAGCACCCCGCGCGCAAAGATGACGGCAAAGACCGCACCTGGACCATTCCGCTCTCCGTCGCCAGCGTCACTTCCTTCAT
>JANNVM010000035.1:0-4256 GCA_031414455.1 Verrucomicrobiota bacterium | reverse complement strand
GGATGAGGCGCTTCTCGCGCTGCTCGCCCACGACTTCGCCCTGCTCATCCTCGACATCCGCATGCCGCACATGAACGGCTTCCAGCTCGCACAGATCATCAAAGAGCGCCGCAAGACCGCGCAGGTGCCTATCATCTTCCTCACCGCATTCTACAACCAGGACGACCAGGTGCTCGCCGGCTACGACAGCGGCGCCGTGGACTATCTGCAAAAGCCGGTGAACCCCGCCATCCTCCGTTCCAAGGTGGCCGTCTTCGCCGCGCTGCACCGCAGCAGCCGCGCCTTGCTGGCTGAGATCATCGTGCGCCGCTATGCCGAGGAACAACTGCGCGGCCTGACCGCCAGTCTGGAACTGCGTGTCACCGAACGCACCGACGCCCTGAGCCTAGCGACTTCCGCCAACACAGCCCTGGAACAGGAGATCGTCCGGCGGGAGGCCGTGGAGCTGGCGCTCAAAACCAGTCAGCAGACGACCATCGAACTGTATGAAAAGTCGCGGCAGTTGCATGAGGAACTGCGCCTGCTTTCACGCGAACTGCTCACCGCGCAGGAGGAAGAGCGCCGGCGCATCAGCCGCGAGCTCCACGACGTCATCGCCCAAACGCTCACCGGCATCAATGTGCAGCTCGCCGCATTGAAGGCCGAGACCACCGCCACCATTGACGAGCTGCGGGCGAAGATCGCCAGCACTCAACTGCTTGTGGAGAAGTCCGTGGACATCGTCCATCGCTTCGCCCGCGAGCTGCGCCCGGCCATGCTCGACGATCTCGGGCTGATCCCCGCGCTCCAGTCCTACATGACCAGCTATATCGCTGACACCGGCATCCGAGTCAAGCTGACAGCGTTTGCCGGCGTCGAAGAGGCGGGCGGCACCGTGCGCACCGTACTCTATCGCATCGCCCAGGAAGCCCTCACCAACGTGGCCCGGCATGCCAAAGCCAGCTCCGCGGAGGTCATCATCCAGGATATTGCCGGCCTGATCCGCATGGAAATCAAAGACGACGGGCAGGGCTTCGCGGTGAACGGCACCACCTGCGCCGTGAAGACGAACCGCCTCGGCCTGCTCGGCATGAGAGAGCGTGTGGAGATGGTCGGCGGCACCTTTTGCGTGGAGTCCGCGCCCGGCAGCCCCACCACCATCCGCGTGGAAATCCCCTCTCCCCTGATCAGTGCCGAACCCTCTGCACGCACAACATCACCCCAAACCACTACCCTCGAATGCGAATAAAACCCATCACCGTACTGCTTGTGGACGATCACGAAGCCGTGCGAAAAGCACTGCGGGCGTTGCTGCAGACAGAGGCCGACATCAAGGTCGTGGGTGAAGCGGAAAACGGGCATCAGGCCGTCGCTTTCGCCACCAAACTCGTTCCCGGGGTGGTCGTTATGGACATCGCCATGCCATTGCTCAACGGCCTGGACGCCATCCAGCGGATCCGCGAATCCACTCCCGCGTCCACGAAAGTGCTCGTGCTCTCCACTCATAAGGATATAGCCTACATCAGGCATGCTGAAGCGCTCGGAGCCGCCGGCTACCTCATCAAACAATCCGACACGCACACCCTGGCCGCCGCCATCCGCGCTGTCCACGGCGACAGTCCGTTTTATTGTCCCCGACAACCCGCACCCGTCGAACAATCATGAAACCAATCACCGTTCTTCTGGCCGAAGACCATATGATCCTCCGCGAAGGACTCAGAGCTCTGCTGAAGCTCGAAGAAGACATCGAAGTTATCGGAGAAGCGGAAAACGGACGTGAGGCCGTTGAGTTGACCCGGAAGCTGTGTCCGTCCGTCGTCGTCATGGATATCGCGATGCCACTGCTGAACGGATTGGAGGCCACCCGGCAGATTCTGCGTTACGCCCCGGCCACGAGAGTGCTCATCCTTTCGGCGCACAGTGACGATGCCTACGTCGAGCGCGTCATGTCCCTCGGCGCTGCAGGTTATCTCATCAAACAAACCGCCGCCCACATCCTCCCGCAGGCGATCCGGGAAGTGCATGACGGGAAGACCTTCTTCAGCCCCACCGTCTCCCGGCGGCTGCACCATCACGAAAAAAAGGCGAAGGCGCAGGGCGACCTGCCGAGAAGTGATGCCGGCCAGCTCAGTCCGCGCGAGATGGAAGTGCTCCAACTCATCGCCGAGGGCAAAGCCAACAAGGAAACCGCGGACGTGCTGTGCATCAGTATCAAGACCGTGGAGAAACACCGCCAAAAGGTCATGGAGAAACTCAATATCCACGACACCGCCAGCCTCACCCGTTACGCCATCAGCGCGGGCATCATCGAGAGCAGCGTGCAGGTTACCATATTATAGAGCACCGTCCGCCGTTTGGAGTCCAGCCTTTAGGCTGACAGTGCCAAAGACCCGCAGCCTGAAGGCTGAACTCCGAACCTCTCCAAACCAACTCCAGCACCGCTCGACATGAACCCGCCGCCCCCTTCCGGAGACCACCACCTCCGCTTCCATTTGCCGCACCGGCATCTCAACGATGTTTTTGGCCAGAACTGGTTCGCGCTGAAAGCCGAGGCCTTCGCCCGCTTCTTCGGCACACCGTTCTTTCTCGTCGCGCAGACGGTGATCGTCATCGCCTGGATCGCCCTGAATGCCTGCGGCGTCTTCCACTTCGATGTCTATCCGTTCATCCTGCTCAATCTCGCCTTCAGCCTTCAGGCAGCATACGCCGCGCCCCTCATCCTCCTCGCGCAGACCCGCCAGGCCGACCGCGACAAAGCCCACGCCGGAGCCGATGCCCTCCACCGCGAAGACCTCGCCAAAGCCAGCGAAGAGCGGCAAATCCTCGGCGCTCAGCAGTCGGCTCTGATCCTGCAACTGCTGGAGCAAAACACCAGGCTGACGGAATTGACGAAAGAGATGACCGCGCGGGTGGAAGCCCTCACCTCCGAGTTGCACGGACGGCTGGTAAAGGTCTGAGCGCCGCAGACGGTGCGTCCTTCGCCCGGTAGGGGTACACCCCATAGCAGCACCCGCGCGTCCATCCGCCGGGTGCCCGCATCTGGTGAAAAGGTGCGCCGTCACCTCACCATCGCCGCCATTCCCCTACTCGCCTTCGACTCGGTGAAAGTCGTGAGATCGCCACGATCGGGTTTCACCCCATAGCGACGATGGACAAAAGACCGAAGGATCGAACGACCATGATTTGCCGCAGATACATCCTCTCACTCTTCTCGGCTCTCCTCATAGGGACGAGCGCCGGCAGCAGCGCGGCGCAGACCGGGAAAGACGACCCCACAGCCGACTCCTCCAACAACGAATCACCACTTCCCATGCCTTCCAAAAGTAAAGCCACCCCGCCTTCCACTAGTAAGCCCGCCGCAGTGGAGCAAATTCTGGAACTCGCGAACGGTGAGGGAGCCGGCCGCGGCTGCGAAGGCGTGGGCTATCAATGCCACGACCCCGCGGGCCATGAGGTGCCCAACGCGACCATGAACGATCTGGTGAAGTCTGCGAGTCCCCGAACCATCGGACGTTCAGCGCAGATCACCAATTTACTGCCGCAATCCGTGGCATTGAAACAAAAACACACCCCCACATATGAAATACATAACACCATACAAAAACACCACCCTGACGCTTGCCCTCTCGGCACTTGTTGCGACCACCGGCTTCTTTGGAGCCGCGAGCGCTGCGGATAAAGACAAAGACGCCGCACCGGCCGCGACGGAGAAATCTGAACGCGCCGATGCTAAAAAGAAGGTCGGCGACATCGTCGCTGTGGCAGATGGCGCGGGCAAGTTCACCACGCTGTGCGCAGCAGTGAAGGCCGCCGGCTTGGTCGAAACCCTGCAGGGAGAAGGCCCGTTCACGGTCTTCGCCCCTACGGACGAGGCCTTCGCCAAGCTGCCCAAAGGTACGCTCGAAGACCTGCTCAAGCCCGGGAACAAGGAAAAGCTCAAGGCCATCCTCACCTACCACGTGCTGCCCGGCAAAGTCATGGCCGCGGACGTGAAGACGATGAAAGCCAAGACAGTCAACGGCCAGAAACTGGACGTGGTCGTTGAAGACGGCAAAGTCACCGTGGACAAGGCCAAGGTCATTATGGCCGACGTGGCCGCCAGCAATGGTGTGATCCACGCCATCGATACCGTGCTCATGCCTAAATAACGAAACGACAGTGCGGGTGGAGGGCATTCGGCCCTTCACCCGTGCCCCTTCGCGGCCCGTTTTTCCGGTTCAAGCGAGAAGCAAGAGGCGGGACGCATGCAGCCAATCAACACCACCAAAAGTATTATT
>JANNVM010000034.1:0-3539 GCA_031414455.1 Verrucomicrobiota bacterium | reverse complement strand
CTGGCAGGAGGAATTTGGACTCGATTGATCACCGTCATGCTCTCCCTCAAATGGTTTCTCATCATGCTGCGTGACGTCGCCGTCTATGGCTGGACGAATCGCTCGTTCGGCCTCGCGGCCATGATCCTCATCCTCATCGGCATCGGCCTCATCATCGGTGCCGCGGCGGTCAGTGCGCCATGGATTTACACGATATTTTGAGCAGCCCTCCGGGAATTGATCCACGGGAAACACATCCTCGCACCAACGAAGCGGGCGGCACGGGCGTAGCGTTGATCGCCATCGGTATTCCACGGCCTGGCGCGCAGAGACAATCATCCCGTCCCGCAAATTCCGTATGATCCCCCTCGCTTCACCCGATATCCGGGACCCCGACATCGAAGCCGTCGTGCGCATCCTGCGGTCGGGCATGCTCGTGCAGGGTACGGAGGTGCAAAAACTGGAGGACCGCTTTTGCGGGTGCACCGGCGCGGCCCACGCGGTGGCGGCCTCCAGCGGCACGGCCACCCTGCAACTTGCTTTGGCCGTGCTCGGCATCGGTCCTGGTCATGAGGTAATCGTCCCCTCTCTGTCCTACATCGCTACGGCCAATGTTGTGGAACTGGCAGGAGCGCGACCGGTCTTTGTTGATGTCCAGGAACGCACGTTCAATATTGATCCAACACTGATCGAGGCTGCCATTACTCCCCGCACGGGGGCGATCATGCCTGTTCACGAGTTCGGCCTTTGTTGCGACATTCGCGAAGTCTCCGCCATTGCCGCAAAACACGGCCTGCCGGTCATTGAAGACGCCGCGTGCGCGCTCGGTGCGACCGACGATGGAAAACACGCCGGTACCTTTGGACAGTTTGGTTCGTTTTCGCTGCACCCCCGCAAGGCGATCACCTCCGGTGAAGGCGGCGTGCTTGTGACCGGCGACCCGGCGCTTGCCGCCAGAGCCCGAATCCTGCGCAATCACGGGATCGAAGTGACCGGCGGACGGATGGAATTCGTCGCTGCCGGGTTCAATTTCCGTCTCACCGACTTTCAGGCCGCGCTGGTAGCCAGTCAGATGGACCGCCTTGACGCTGCGCTCGCCAAAAGGGCGGCCCTCGCGCAGGTTTATTTTTCAGAAATCACGAATCCCTGTCTGATGCTGCCCCGGGTGCCCCCGGGCAAAGTCCACAGTTGGCAGACGTTTCATCTGCTTCTGGAAGATGGTATGGATCAGTCAGCCGTACTGAACCGTCTGCGTGATGCCGGCATCGGAGCCAACTACGGCGCTCAGTGTATGCCGGCCCAGCACTACTTTCAGAAAAAGTATGGCCATGACTGCGCGCAGGAATTTCCTCACGGACTGCGCGCATGGCAGCAGGGGCTCGCGGTGCCGCTTTACGAAAAACTGGAGCCGGAACAAATCCGCTTCATTTCCAAAATACTCAATCAGCTCTGAACGAGCCGGTATTCCATGCTGAAAGACAAGACCATCTTCATCACCGGCGGCGCCGGATTCATCGCCAATACGATCATGCGCCGCATCGTCGAAAATAACCGGATCGTGGTTTACGACAATTTTCATCGTGATACTCTTTCCACCTCGGTTCTGGCGGGCCACCCGAACATCAGAATTGTGCGGGGGGATGTGCTCGACCTCGAGTCCATGACCACGGCCATGTCCGGTGCCGACCTCGTCATTCACGCAGCCGGCATCGCCGGAATTGACACGGTCATCAAGAATCCCGTGAAAACCATGCGGGTGAATATGATAGGAACTGCTAACATGCTGGAAGCCGCCACCGCTAACGGAGTCGAAGACCGGATCATTGACTTTTCCACCTCCGAAGTCTTCGGTTCCATGGCTTTTCGCTCCACGGAGGAGGACTCCACGGTCGCCGGGTCCGCGGGCGAAGCCCGGTGGACTTACGCGGTTTCAAAACTCGCCGGGGAGCACCTCGCTCACGCCTATTACAGGCAGTACCAACTGCCGGTCGTCACCGTGCGGCCGTTCAACGTCTATGGCCCGGGTCAAACCGGGGAGGGGGCCATCCAGACCTTCATCAAGCGCGCCCTGAAAAACGAAGGCATCCGGATTGATGGAGACGGCAATCAGATCCGGGCATGGTGTTTTGTGGATGATTTTGTCGATTGCATTATGCTCTGCCTTGAGCGGCCTGAAGCCGTCGGCGAGAGCTTCAATATCGGCAACAGCCGCGCCGTCATCACCATCCTCGGCCTCGCTCATACGGTTTGCCGCGTCTTAAACTCTTCATCCGAAATCAGCCACGCCCCCCCGCTCTCCGCGGACATCGCCATCCGGATTCCTGGCGTCGACAAGGCCTTGAACCTGCTCGGATTCAAAGCGCAGATCGACTTGGAGGAGGGAATCCGGCGAACCGCGGAGTGGATGCGGAAACTTCCGTGAAAAAGACCTCTGGGTAAACAAGGTTCCTGCTGCACGGGGATCTGAGCCAGGAACCCGCACCATGAAGCAGAACCAATCCCACGGAAGCGGCAGATTTGACCGGACACAATTGCGATGCTGTCCGGAGAATGTCGTTTTGGAGGACGGGGTGTTGATCTTTCATCCCGAGAATGTGAGCCTCGATTCCAATGTCTATATCGGACACCATACGATTCTGAAAGGGTACTGGCGGAATGAGATGACAATCGGCGAGAACACATGGGTGGGGCAAATGTGCTTCTTTCATTCCGCCGGAGGGCTTTCCATCGGCCGCAATGTGGGAATAGGGCCGTGTGTCAGGATCATCACCTCGACGCACCGGGAAGCCGGCATTGATATTCCCATTCTGCACAGCCCGGTGGATTTCGCCCCGGTCCGGATCGAAGACGACTGTGACCTCGGCGTCGGAGCCATCGTGCTCCCGGGGGTCACGCTGGGAAAAGGATGTCAAATAGGGGCCGGGGCGGTGGTGACCCGTTCCCTCGCCCCCTATTCAGTGGCGGCGGGAGTTCCCGCGCGCGTCATCCGCATCCGCACTGATCTGCCCGGCGCCGCAGCAGCCCCGCAATCCTGATGACTGGCATCCTTAACTACGGCGTTGGCAACACGGGTTCGATTCTGAACATGCTGAAACGGCTTTCGATTCCTTGCCGACTGGTGGAGGGACCGGAGGACTTCGATGGGATCGAACGGATTTTGCTGCCAGGCGTTGGGGCGTTTGATACGGGAATGGCGAGCCTTGCGCGGCACGGTTTTGTGGAGGTGCTTAACAACTTCGTTCTTGAGAGGCGCATGCCGGTTCTGGGCATTTGTCTCGGCATGCAGTTGCTGGCAAGGAGAAGCGAAGAGGGGGAGTTGCCAGGGTTGGGCTGGATTGGTGGGGACGTGATTCGCTTTCGCCAAAATGCTGAGGACGCTGCACCCCGGTTGAAAATCCCGCACATGGGGTGGAATGAAGTGACGCCCCGTCCCGAGTCTCCTTTGTTCAAGGGATTGGAAATCGAGCCCCGCTTTTACTTTGTTCATTCGTATCACATGGTCTGCGACTCACCGGACGACGTTGCGGGGACCGTCAATTACGGCGGAGTTGCCACCGCGG
>JANNVM010000033.1:0-11546 GCA_031414455.1 Verrucomicrobiota bacterium | reverse complement strand
TATCGCCGCAGGAATGCGCGCAAGTTCAATCCTCCACCCGGTCTTAAACCATAAGATGAAACCGATTTTCCACCGCCTCCTCTCTCACGCTTCCCTGCTGGCCGTCCATGCGGCGTTCCTTGTACCAGCCGCCGCCGCTCCGGTCATCATTACAGGGACGATGGCCTACGCGCAGAACTTCAACTCTCTCGGAACCGCCTCTGTCGCGTGGACCGATGATTCGACGATTCCCGGCTGGTATGCGCAGATCAACGACGGGCTCACCGCCACGGGCAGCGCGCAGGCCACGGACGGCAATGGCACGGTGCTCAGTGGCCTGCTGAATCTTGGCACCTCGGGTGCCGCTGATCGATCCCTCGGCTCCAAGGCCACCAGCACCGGCAATCTCGCCAATATCGCTTATGCCGTCCAGTTTCAGAACACCTCCGCCCACACCGTGCTGGTGTCGCGCATTACCTACACAGGCGAACTGTGGCGCACCAACAGCGGTGGTACAGCCGAGGCGTTCACGGTTTATTCGGCGGTATCATCGACCGCCATAACGAACATCCAATCCGGTCCCAGTTCTGCCACGGCGGCCGCGGGCACCGGATTCACAGAACTGGGGCCGCTATCAAACTGGTTGTCGCCCACCAACACCCCAGCCGCCTCCGCTTTGAATGGGAACGCAGCCGCCAATCGCCGCATCGTCAATTTTGTGCCCGGCGGCCTCGCGGTCGGACCGGGAGAGTATTTGATGATCAAGTGGACGGACTCTAATCTTAACCCGAGCACCGATGGCTATCAGGGCATTGACGATGTTTCGATTCTATTCGCCGAAGCGGCCGACGGCCCGGAGATCGTGGTGGAGCAGCCTGCCCTGACAGCCGTCACCGATGGGGGGACGAGGGATTTCGGAAGCGTGCCGGTGAGCGGCAGTGCGGTGCGGACATTTACTGTCAGGAACATTGGCAGCAGCGATCTTACGGGACTGACCATCGTTAAGGACGGGCCGGATGAATCCGAGTTCATTGTGACTTCCAGTCCTGTCGCTCCAGTTGCCGGACCAACCGGGAGCACGACATTTACCGTCCAATTCACGCCCGCTTCGGTCGGGACAAAAACCGCCACTCTCCATCTGTCGAGCAACGACACCGACGAGAGCCCTTTTGATATCCTCCTCACCGGCTATGCACCCGCCGCGGCTAAGCCGGGGAATGTGGACTTGAGTTTCGATCCTGACTTGAGAGCTTCTGGCGCGTGCGCCATTATAGAGCAGTCTGAAGGAAACCTTGTCTTTGGAGGCTACTTCACCACCGTAGGCGGGGTATCGCGCAACCGAATCGCTTTACTTAACACCGATGGGACCTTGGAAACCGGTTTCGATCCCAATGCCAATGAAGGCGTCACGAGCTTGGCGGTACAGGGCGATGGGAGGATCCTTCTCACAGGCGTGTTCACCGGCATCGGCGGCTTCGCGCGAAACCGTATCGCCCGCCTCCTCGCCAACGGGACATTGGACGCGGGCTTCAATCCCAACGCGGATGCTTGGGTGCGCAACTCCGTGATTCAGCCGGACGGCAAGGTTATTATCGGGGGTGATTTCACCACCGTGGGCGGAGTGATTCGCAACTACATCGCCCGGCTCAATGCGGATGGGACGCCCGATACGGGATTCAACCCCAATGCAAATGGCGTTGTTCGAAGTCCGGCGATCCAGCCGGACGGGAAAATCGTGATTGGCGGAAATTTCGTCACGGTCGGCGGGCTCGCGCGCAATCACTTGGCGCGAGTGAATGCTGACGGCTCGCTGGACCTGGGCTTCAATCCCGATGTGAACGGCGACGTTTACAGCACGGCCCTTCAGGCGGATGGGAAGATTGTCATTGGCGGTGTCTTCACCATGGTAAACGGAGTCTCACGAAGCAACCTCGCGCGCATCAACGCCGACGGCAGCCTTGATGCGGGTTTCAATCCGGAGGCGGGTGACATCGTGCGCTCCATCGCTGTGCAGGCGGACGGGAGAATTTGCATCGGAGGGAATTTTGTCACCGCGGGCGGGTCGCCGCGCCTGCGCATCGCTAGGCTGAATGCCGATGGCACTTTGGATAGCGGTTTCAGTCCTGCGGCGAATGCCCCGGTGAATGGCATCTCGCTTCAAGCCAACGGAAAGGTCCTCGTTGCAGGCGACTACACCACGCTGGGAGGACTGGACCGCAGGCGACTCGCGCGGCTGGACAACGATCCTGCGACCCAAAGCCTCACGGTGCCGCAAGCCGGCCGGGTGCAGTGGCTCCGCGGCGGTTCCTCGCCGGAGACTCATCAGGTCACCTTCGACCTTTCCGCCAGCGCGGCGGGTCCGTGGACGCCGCTTGGTACCGGCATACGCATTGCCGGCGGCTGGGAATTGACCCGCTTGAGCTTGCCCGCCAGCGGCAACATCCGCGCCCGTGGCCGGATCATTTGCGGTTATGGCAACGGCTCATCCGGGCTGGTGGAGACCATTGCCGCATTTCCCTCGCCGGAGATCGCGGTGGAGCAGCCGGCACTAACAGGCATTCCCGACGGCGGATTCCGGGACTTCGGCACCCTGTTCCCGGGGCGCGATGCCAGCCTGACATTTACGGTACGGAACCTCGGCAGCCGGGATCTGACGGGGCTGGGTATCACCATGAAGGGCCGGAACCCTGACGACTTCGTCGTGACCGCCAGTCCTGTTCCCGCGGTTAGCGGGCCGTCCGGCAGCACCACCTTCACCGTTCGTTTCGCACCCGCCGGACTGGGAACCAAAAGTGCCACGATGCACCTCGTGACCAATGACAGCGATGAGAGCCCGTTCGAGATCAACCTCACGGGGACGATGATCTTCCCCGGGAATGTGGACGCGAGTTTCAACCCGAACGTGACCGGCGGCAACGTGACGTCAGCGGCGGTGCAGCCGGATGGAAAGGTTTTGCTGGGCGGCAATTTCACCGCCGTTGCCGGGCAGTCGCGAACCGGGATTGCCCGGCTTCTCGATGACGGTACTTTGGAGGATATATCCACGTTCAACCCTGGTGCGGGGGTGGCTGGTACCGTTCATGCGGTGGCGGTGCAGACGAACGGGCGGATTCTCCTGGCGGGCGACTTCTCCAGCGTGAACGGCCAGGCACGGAAAAACATCGCCCGTTTGAATGCCGACGGCAGCGTCGAGGGCACCGGCACCTTTGATCCCGGAACCGGTGCCGACGGAGTCATTCGCAGCGTCGCCGTGCAGGCGGACGGCAGGTTGTTGATCGGCGGGGACTTTACCCATGTGAACGATCAGCCCCGCAACCGGATCGCCAGGCTCCTTGCGAACGGCAGCGTGGAGAGCCTCTCCACCTTCAACGCCGGAAGTGGTGCCGATGGTCCGGTCCTGAGCGTGGCGGTGCAGGCGGACGGAAAAATCCTGCTGGGCGGCCAGTTCACCGGCATCAACGGGCAGCCGCGCCAGCGCATCGCCCGGCTGCATCCGTTCGGAACCCTGGAGAGCACCGTCACCTTCGATACGGGCACCGGCATGGACAATGACGTGCGCAGCATCCTCGTCCAGCCTGACGGGAGGATCCTCGTCGCGGGTAGTTTTATCACGGTTAGTGGACTGACGCGGAACCGCATCGCGCGGCTGCTCCCCAACGGCGCTGTGGAAGACACGGTCACCTTCAATCCCGGGACCGGTGCCAATGGCAGCGTCCTCAGCATGACGCTCCAGACCGACGGAAAAATCCTGTTGGGTGGCAGCTTCACGAGTGTGGACGGCCAGCCCCGCTACCGCATCGCGAGGCTCCTTCCTGACGGCAGCGTGGAAAGTGATGCCGGTTTCAACTCCGGTGCTGGAGCCAACAACACCGTGGACTGTCTGGCCATCCAGGCTGACGGCGGCATCATTGCCGGGGGAAGCTTTACCTCCGCAGGCGGGTTGGCCCGCAACCGGATCGCCCGCCTCACCAACGATCCGGCCTCGCGGAGCCTCAGCCTCCGCAACATCACCGCCGTGCAGTGGACTCGCGCCGGGACCGGTCCGGAGGTGGAAGCCGTCAGTTTCGATCTTTCCAGTGATGGCGGTGCCAGTTGGACCCCGCTCGGTGCCGCGACGCGCTTCCCGGGTGGCTGGGAGCGCACCGGCCTGACGCTTCCTGCCAATGCCTCGATCCGCGCCCGGGGACGGGCCGGCGGCAGTCTGCTGGAGCAGGAGTTGTCCTACTTTTTCGGAACGGATCCCACCGTCATCACCGGTGCGGCCTCCGCCGTGACCGCCACCACGGCGACGCTCAATGGCTCGGCGACGCTCATCGAGTCAGGGACGGTCTGGTTTGAGTATGGCCTCACTACCGCCTATGGAAACCTCACTCCCGTCCAGAATCTCGCGGCCGGGCTTGCGGTCGGCGTGCAGGCGGCGCTCACCAATCTCACGGGAGATACCGCCTGGCATTGCCGGCTGGTGGCCAACAGTGGCGGGAGCAACACCTTTGGCGAAGACGTCGTGTTTACGACCGCTCCGTCTCCCCCGCTGGCGGCCACTTCCGCTCCCGCGGCGGTCAACAGCACCTCGGCGACTCTGGCCGGGGCCGTGAATCCCAAAGGCCGCGTCACCAGCGTCTATTTCGAGTATGGCCTCACCGCCCTCTACGGGAGCACCACTGCGGTGCAGACTATTCCCGCAGGGAATGGCGTGGTGGACGTGACGGCGCCGCTCACGGGACTGACCGCAAACGCCACCTATCATTACCGGATCGTGGCCAGCAATTCCTCGGGCGGTGCCGTCGGATTCGATGTCAGCTTTGTGGCCGCTCCCGGTGCCGGAGGCGGTGGCAACCCCACGGCCGTACCCTCAGTGACGACCGGCAGTGTAATCGGGGTGAGCGAAACCGCCGCGACTCTGCAGGGGACCGTCAATCCCAACGAAGGGACGACGCTCGTGCATTTCGAATACGGGCCCACGACCACCTACGGAAGCGCCACCCCTGACCGGGGAATTGGCAGCGGGAATACGGCCGCCCTCGTCTCCATCCCCACGGACGGATTGCTCCCGGGAACCCTCTATCACTATCGTCTGGTGGCGGCGAACAGCCTCGGCACGGTGCAGGGGGCAGATGCCACCTTCACGACACGGTTCCCGCCGCCGGCTGCGGTGACCGGTGGCGCCGTGGCCCTCACAACCACCAGCGTGCGCCTCAATGGATCGGTGAGAGCACGGAATACCGGAGCGCAGGTGTTCTTTGATTACGGCACGAATGGCCTGACGTTTCCCAACAGCGTGGCGGCGGATCCGGCACTCGTGAGCGGCGACGAGGAAACTTCTGTGAGCGCGGACCTCACCAATCTCTCGCAGACGGTGACCTACTACTATCGCCTCCGCGCCGGGAGCGTCGGCGGCACCGCTACCGGTGCGGTCCTGCCGTTGCAGGTGGCCGTGCTCTCAGGGTTCATTCAGATGTTTCCTCCCGGTGTCGCCGCCGGAGACCGGGCGGGTTCCCTGACGGTGAACCTCACTCCGGACTCGATTGGCGGTGGCTGGCGCTTCACCGGTGAGCGCCAGTGGCGGTTATCAGGCGCGCCAGCCGCGGGCCTGACCACGGGTGACCGGGTGATCGAATTCCGACCGGTGCCCGGCTATCTCCAACCACCGCGCGAGACCGTCGGGATCGTGAGCGGCGAGGTGGCCGTGCCCCTCGAGCGGGTTTACGAACCAACCGTCGTCACCGGCAGTGGCGTTTTGAAGGTGACGCTGAATCCGGCATCGCTCGCTGCCGCGACGGTGCCCGAGGCGCAGCGGGCTCAATGGCGGTTTGCCGGTGAGGACGACAACCACTGGAAGGACTCCGGCACTGTCGCGCCGGACCTCGTCCCTGGTGACTACGAAGTCGAATGCAAGCCGGTGGCCGGACGAACGACGCCGGCAGCGGGTTCCGTCCCCGTCCAGAACGGCCGCGAGAGCGGCATTTCCCTGACCTATTATCTCGCCGATGCCCAAACCGGCACGCCGCCCGGCGTGCTGACCTTTGACACGGTATCCGCAAATCAAAACCTGCCGTATGCCTATGCCGGTCAAATCCGGAGCCATGCCGGCCTCGGCACCGGCTTCGTCGTCAAGCCGCGCGTCGTGGCCACTGCCGGGCATGTTGTTTTCGATGATGGTACGCTTTCCGCTGTCACCGGCCTGCAATGGCTCTTCCAGCGCGACCGCAATACGCACGAACCCAAACCGCAGATTCCCCGCGGGTTTTATCTGATGGATGGCTACGCTGCGCAACGCGCCGTGGACAACTCCCCGGGCACTTCGTCGCCGCAGTCGCAGAACCTTGATGTGGCCGCGATGTATTTCCTTGAGGACGCGGGGCGCGGCGGATTTGGCGGGTTTCTCGCGAGCGACCTCACCACCAACGAATTCCTGCTCTCACCAGCCCGGAAGACACTGGTCGGCTATCCGGTGGACGGCATCGCGTCGTCCAGTCAGGGCCGGATGCACGCGACCCCGCCAACCAACGTGACGTTCACCGCCGCCTTTGAACGGACCTGGCGGACGACCGGTATCCGCAGCAGCGGCGGCAACTCCGGCGGCCCGCTGTGTGTGCAGTACGATGGCGGAAATTACTATCCCACCGCCATCTACCTCGGCGGCACGGCCCAGACCGTGGTGCGCGCCATCGACAGTGATGTTGTCAGGCTGTTCACCCTCGCCGAAATCAGCGGCAACGGCGGCTCCAACAACACCGGCGGCGGCATTACCCTGACAAGTGTCACCACCATCGCTCTGCCCGCGGATCCGGGGGCGTTGAAAGTGCTCATCGAGCCCGCGGACGCCCGCGCCGCGGGTGCCGGATGGCGCTTGAGCGCGGAATCCACGTGGCGGCAAAGCGGTGCGCAAAGAAGCGGGCTCACGCCAGGCAGCATGGAATTCCGGTTCTCCACGATTCCCGGATTTCTCCCGCCCGCCGCCCAGTCGGTGACAATCGCCGGCGGCCAACTCACCGAAATCACCTTCACTTACGCCCCGCTCACGACTCCGCTGGAACTGTGGCGGCTCGAACACTTCGACACCACCGCCAGCACCGGCCCCGCCGCCGACAGCGCGGACCCCGACGGCGACGGGATCCCTAACGTTGACGAATTCACCGCCGGAACCGGTCCCAACGACCGCACCGACGCCCTCCGTGTGTACAGCATTGCGAAAACCGGAGCCTCCTGCACCGTGACCGCCGCCGGCAAAGCCGCGCGCACCTACGAACTCCAGCGCAGCACCAGCCTCCCCGGCGGTCTGTGGACGACCATCGCCGCCACCGGGCCGCTGGCCGCAGACGGGCCGGTCTCCCTGACAGATCCCGCCGCACCTCCGCAGACTGCCATCTACCGCATTCGTGTCTCGTTGCCGTGACGGGTTGACTCGGGGGACTCAACTGCCCGATACCCACATCCTTCTCAGCGACACCGTCGCTGCGCATCCCGCGCCCATTTCCTCGCCGCTGACAAAGGCCGCTGCGGCGGCGGCGACAGTCCTTCCCGGTTCTTCCTTGAACTGGGCGACGAGGGCGAATCTCTGGCCGGCGGCCTGGCGGGTGCAGGACAAAAAAGTCACTGCACACATCCTGACCTCCGCCTGACAGCGACGAGCCATCCGGGAAACGGATTGAGCCTGAGGTTCCGTGGACCGCGGTAGCCTGTCAGCCTTCACAGCCCGCTGTCGCTGTCGCCGAGGCAACTTCCGCTGCAAGGCGGGCGAGCGCAGCGAGGGGCGCGGAGCCATTTCAACCAGGGTGGGGCGAGGCTGCGCCCGAGCCCAGACATCCGCGGGCGGAGGGGGGCGGAGCCGGTGGGGGCGTCAGGGAAAGCATCCGGGGCGAGAGCCAATCCCTTACGTTCTGGCGGCGGGTGTTTGCGATTCGACGAGGCTCTCGCCGCTGATCCGTTGCCTGTCGTCCGCACGGCTCCGCTCCCCCTCCGTCCTCGAAAGAATCGGCTCGGGCGCAGCCTCGCCCCACCTGGTTTTAAGCTCCGCGCCCCGCCGCCGCTGGCTGCGTCCCTCCACAGCGGCTGCGCCGCAAGGCGTTGGCAGCCCGAAACCGATCTGCTGTATAGAGACACGAATCACCACAAGCGCCACCTTCCACCGTCAATCCCGGGACCAACTTGTTCAGTCACTTTTCCGTCCTGCACCCCGGCGTGGCGGAGATGAAGAAAAACAGGCCTCCAGACCATTCAGGCGCACATTTTTTTGCGATATACGCTGCCTTTAGGGGTATGAGTTCAGTATAACCCCATGTGCCCGGTCGTGACGAGGCACCCATTGCCCTTCCCATGCCCATACCATTACCCGAATCGTCCCGTGAAACCGGGAGCTGTTTAATCGCTCCCTCACCAAGTTCGACCGGCGATTCGCTCTTGTTTATATCATGAATGTGATTTTTATCATCCCTGCGTCAAGCATTGGCGCAAGTTTTCTCCATCCCGCTCTGTCCGAACCTGCCCATCACCCGTCCATTCAAGCACTATGAAAACATGCCAGCTCATTCCCCTCCTTGTGATGGGTCTCCTGCCAAAGACGTTCGCCGCCACTCTTGCCGTGCTGCCGGGTGGTTCCATTCAGGAAAAAGTGGACCTCGCCCAGCCAGGCGACATCGTCGCCATTTTTGGCGGGACTTACGCCCAGGATGTTACCGTCAACAAAGCGATCCGGTTGTCCGAGGTGGACGGGGAGGATGTGACGATCACTGGAAACGTTACTTTCACAGGGATCACGAATGCTCCTCCATTCGAGGGATTCGTTGTCGGGTCGCCGGGCAAGGGAATCACCATCACGAATACGACCGGCTTCGTGCTCAAGAACGTAGACGCCCGCCCTGGATTAGGGCTCGTGGTGAACGGGACGTCGAAAGTAGGAGTTGCCGGAGGCTTCTATAGCAAGATTGATCAGGACGGTGGTGAATTGACGACGAGCTTTACTCAGGTAGCTGGGAATTTTATTTCCTCCATTAACTCAGCAAAGGCAGTTGCATTCAGGACCACGGTGGCAGGAAACATCAAGTGGAGTTCGCTACAGGCGTGGTTTGGATATTCGGTTTGCAATAATTTTGAATTCAATGGTTCCAATTCGAAGATTAGGCTTATTGCAAGTGAAGTGAATTGCCAAGGTTCCGGAATCACAGGTGTTTCCCTCGGTGGAGGAAACAACCTTTACGCTGTCCATAATTGTGTAATCAAAGGGATTACTCACGGTGATACCAGCTATCAAGCCTGGGTCTTCGTAGGTGAACCCGGTTGGGGTAATTTCGTGCTCAGATGGTTCTATGTACATCAACCTGGGATGGGTATAGTTATTTCGGGTTCAGGGCATCAAGTCAGCCTGATAAATAACTACATTCAAATGAATTCTGTGGGGTATGTCTTTGATCAAGGGTGGGGCGTGGGCATTCAGAGTTCCGTTATAGCGAAGATATACAACAATATTATTTCAGGCGCGAAAAATACGATCAATGCACCATATACGACAAGTGCCCAACGGAATTTCTATCATAATTGCACTGTTTCCGCTGAAACAGGAGGCGTTCTAGCGGAGGGTTCAGTATCAGGGGAGCCATTATTTGTAGTCGATCAAGCTCCCAAGCTTCAAGTTTCTTCCCCATGCATCAATGCCGGCATAAACGACCCGATCTACAACGACCTTGACGGCAGCCATAACGACATCGGCCCCGGCGGCGGTTGTCTGTTCGACCCGGATGGCTGGACCACCGCCAATCCGGTGGTCATTTCCTTCGATATCGCGCCGCAGCAATTGCTGAGGGGTGTGGATACGCAGGTGACGCTTTCCAACGGTCAGGCGGTGAGCCAGCCCTGACGGTGTCAAATCGGAGCGAAGTCGATTCCAAACTGCCAACCTCATGCGCCACAAGCTGCTTGCCTTCCTTTTGCTGATTTGCGCGGTGCGAACCGTTAGCGCTTCGGTAATCGTTGGCGCGGAGTATTTTGTCGGGGCCGACCCGGGCGCGGGACAGGGCACAGCCCTGAGCGTGAGCGGGGTGGATTCCATGGCTGTAGATATTGCGGATATCGTCATTCCGGTCGGCAGTCTCCCTGCGGGCACCTACGATGCAGGAGTTCGGGTCCGGGATGATCAAGGGCGCTGGAGCAACGCGCTCATCCGGCGGTTCACGGTGAAGAGTTTCACGCTAGCGGGCGGGGTGGACCCATCGAATCCGAATGCTGCGAACAGCTTTCCGAAGCCATATCAGTCCCTCGCACTGGCGGAGTATTTTGTCGGCGCTGATCCCGGTCAGGGAAATGGGACCCCGCTGACGCTGACTGGCAGCGCCGGGATGGCGCGTGACTTGTCAGAGGTCACCATCCCAGTCGGCAGTCTTCCCGCGGGGACGCACAATGTGGGCGTGCGGGTTCGGGATGAGGCAGGGCGCTGGAGCAATCCATTGATCCGTCGGTTCACGGTGAAAAGCTTCACCTTGGCTGGCGGAGTGGACCCGGCGAACCCTAACGCGGCAAACAGTTTCCCCAAGCCGGTGCAGCCGCTTGTGCAGGCGGAGTATTTTGTGGGCACTGATCCGGGGCAGGGCAATGGAACCGCGCTGACGCTTCCACCGGGCGGCGTGCTTTCGCAGGATATTGCCGACCTGCCCATTCCGCTCACCATGCCGCCGGGAACCTACAATGTCGGGGTGCGAGTGCGCGACGAAGCGGGCCGCTGGAGCAACCCTTTGCTTCGACGTTTCACGCTCTATCGTACCGATGTTCTCGCGGCACAGCGTCCCGGAACGAAGCTGGTGGATCTCGAGTACGACCTGCTCGACGGGCCGCGTGTTTACACGGTGACGGCGCTGATTTCGAGCGACGGAGGTCTGACATGGACGGTGCCTAACGGATCGTTGACCGGCGATGCGGGCCCCAATGTAGCGCCTGGGCGAAGCAAGCATCTGGTGTGGCATGCCGGCGAGGATTGGGACGATGGATTTTCCGAGGACATGCGGTTCCGGGTGCTGGCCTATGAAACCACCCAGAATACGCCGCCCGGATTCGCGCCGCTGGTGCCGGGCAGTTTCGCCATGGGAAGTCCTCCGGGTGAATTGGGCCGGAACAGTGATGAAATCCTGCGCACGGTGGCCATGCCGAAGCCGTTCTTTCTCAAGACGACCGAAGTCACATGGAATGAATGGAACGCGGTGCGCAATCAGGGGGCTGCTTTTGGTTACACGGACATTGCCTCCGGTCGGAATGGGCTGAATGGAGACGGCAGCGGAAACCACCCGGTGACCGATGTCAGTTGGGTGGACGTCGTGAAGTGGTGCAATCTGCGCAGCGAGATCGAAGCCAAAAAACCTGTTTATTACGCGGACGCATCGCTGAATCCCGCGACCGTGGTCCGGACAGGCATTCCAACGGTCTATCCATTCTGGAACGCAGGCGGCTACCGGTTTCCCACGGAGGCCGAATGGGAATTTGCCTGCCGGGCGGGAACGGCTTCGGCGTTTTCCTCCGGGCCGATCACGAATACCACGACTGATGCAACTCTGGACCCGGTCGGCTGGTATGCGGCCAACAGC
>JANNVM010000032.1:0-4009 GCA_031414455.1 Verrucomicrobiota bacterium | reverse complement strand
ATTATGGAAGCAAATTGAACGGCTGGCAAGGTTTTTGATAAGATTCTACGCGGAGCCTGAATTGGCTCATGGTCGAAGGCATGCCCCCGACAACTCACCGGTGCAACAGGGGTCGTCCGGATCACAGCGATACCATGACTGACCCGGAGTGGATAAATAGATGCCGCCGACCCCGATGGAGGTGAGATCAAAATCTTCCGCAGCGGGCCTTGGAGGCTGAATGGCCGCGCCCTTCCCTGTCGGTTCTTTGCCACTGCCGGCGGCCTCCTTTCCTGTGGTGTCATCGGCGGGTGCCTTGCCACTTCCCTCGGTGAGTTCGCCGATGCCGGAACCCGTTTTCGCTCCCAGCGCGCGCTCCATCGCTTGTTTTATCTCATCCACGGCCTGCGGGGAGGTCGCCACCGCACACTCCACGATCACGGCCGACATCGCAGGAGAATGGTGCAGGGCCGTGAATACAATCTCCCCCACAAGCCGGGCGTCAGCACGAGTGGACTGGATCGCTGCTTTGACAATTTCACAGGCCGCCTGTTCGTTCATTGTTAGAGCGTCTTCCACCGCGATAAGCACCCGGGAAGGTTTGGCCGCAATTTCGGACCGCATCGCCGCGAGAACCGGACCGCTGTCCACCGGTTCGGGGGCGGGATCCGCGTGGACCGAAATACACAACGACAACAATGCCGGCACCAATAGAAATGACGAACGGTTCATTCTCAGGTTTTAAGAGGGGTTGCGGATTTCTCCCGGTGGAGCGGGCAGCGGGAATCGAACCCGCATGGCCAGCTTGGAAGGCTGGAACTTTACCATTAAGCTATGCCCGCTTGTATTTTACCGGCTAAACTAAGAATTACCGTAATCAAAAGCAACTCAATTCTTAACATCCATGAACTATTTAGCCCTGGTGGGCAATACCTGCCCGGTCTGGCCGGGAAAGCGGGGCGCACTTATGCACATCAAGCGCGTCGCGCAAGTTGTCTCCCAGAAAATTCAGGGCCAGCAGCATCGCCGCCATCGCGGCAGCCCGGAACACGGGCAGCCACCAGCGGGTCTCGACCGGATTGATGGCCTCCGGACCTTCTTTAAGGCAACGCCGGAAAAATCATTCAGGGTGCCTGCGGCAGCGCCTTCAGATGCGCCGCGAACTCTACGCCGTTCACTTTCCCTTCCGCCTTTTCCGTTCCCAGCTTGATTCCTTTTACGTCGTAGAGCCGGCCTTCGGGAGAGATCGCTTTGATGCCGTAAAAGACACCGCCGGCCCCCAGCGCCTTGATGTTAATGATCGTGCCATTCCGCGCGACACCCTTTACGTCCAGCTTCCCGCCTTCGGGTGTGATCGCCTTGATCGCGTAGATCGTTCCGTCCTCTCCGATGGCCTTCACCGGCTCCAGTTTGTCCTCACTGACGAGAATCTTCACCGGCAGCCGTTTCCCGTCCACCAGTGCCTTGATGTCGAGGAGATGGACATTGCCGTCCGCCTCGATCGCCTTCACCGCGTGCAGCTTGCCGTCTTTGTCCACGGCCTTCACATCGAGCAGGCGTCCCTCCGGATGCACCGCCTTCACATGCCAGATTTTCTCATCGGCTGCTTTTGTTGTGGATAGACCCGCACCCAGGAACACGGTGGTGAGGCACAGGAGGAAGGCGCGGCGAATGATTTGCATGGCGGCATCTCAGCGGGCTTTCCCTGCCAGGACAAGATCAAAATTCCACCGTCCTGCCTCACACCTTTTTCGCCCGTTGTCCTTCCTCGATCAGCTTCCAGAAACTCTTGCTGTGCGCGAGCACATCGTCTTCGTGGCCCGCGACCTTGCTGCCATTGCGGAAAAGAAAGTCGCTCAGTGAATTCTTGTGCAGGACGCGATGCACCCGCACGCCGCCGTCCACCACTTCAAAATAGATGCGATAACCTTTCGCCCGGTAGCGGTAGAGCGATTTGCCGTCGCGCTCCAGCTTTCCAAACCGTTCCCCGTCCACCTGCTGCAGCTCCTCCGGCGACACCTTGAACTCCGTGAGCAGTTCCAGTTGGAGCATGGTATCCAACTGGCTGATCTCGGCGGCACTTAGTTCATTGAAGATTATCTGGAACACGCTGCGCTCATAACCCGGAACCCCGGGCTGAAAAGCGCGCACTTTGCACTTTCCCGCGCCATCGCCGTGCGTCCCGTCGCCGCCATGAATCCCTCCCTGCATGGTCCCCGCGTCGCCGTTATCGGCTCCGGTGCCGTTGGCTGTTATTACGGCGGACGTCTCGCACTCAATGGCTGCGACGTCCGCTTCCTCATGCGGAGCGACCTGGAACATGTCCGCCGGCACGGCCTCACGGTGCAGAGCCATCTCGGCGACTTCACCCTGCCACAGGTTCAGGCTTTTGGCAGCACACCGGAAATCGGTTCGGTGGATCTCGTCATCATCACGCTCAAAGCCACCGACAACAGCGCGCTCGACGCTCTTGTACCGCCGCTGCTGGGGCAATCCACGCTTCTCCTCACGCTCCAAAACGGCATGGGCAACGAAGACTATCTTGCCCTGCACTGGGGCGCGGACCGTGTTCTCGGAGGCGTCTGCTTCACCTGCATCAACCGCATCGCGCCGGGCCTAATCGCCCACACTGCCCAGGGCCAAATTGCCCTCGGCCCTCACACTTCCGCCGGCCGGACCGCCGCAGAGGAAATTACGGCCCTCTTCAACCGCAGCGGCATCGAATGCGAGTTTGCGGCCTCCATCCCGGCCGTCCGCTGGCGCAAGCTCGTCTGGAACATTCCCTTCAACGGCCTCGCCATCCTCGGTGGTGGCATCCCCACCGATCAAATCCTTGCCGATCCCTCCCTCCGTGCCCTGGCCTGTTCCCTCATGGAGGAAATCATCGGCATCTCCCGGGCCCTCGGTCATCCACTGCCGGACGACTTCGTCCGGTATCAGATCGAAGCGACGGAAACCATGCGGGACTATCGCCCCAGCAGCATGCTGGATTTCGTTGCCGGCCGCGCTGTGGAAGTCGAAGCGATCTGGGGCGAACCGCTCCGGCGCGCCCGGTTCGCCGGGATTCCCGCGCCCCGCCTTGAAACCCTCTATCGCCTCATCCGGAGCGCTGTGGACCGCCGTCCGCCTCCGCTTCACGGTTGAAGATGGAGCCATGATCCCCTGGCGAAATCCGGCACGGCTGTTTCAGTCGTTCCAACAGGTTGACTCTCCTCTTTACACCCCTGGAGCGGCTCATAGTCTGCGCGCCCTTTTCCCCCACACTCACCCAACATGGATAAGAAAAAAGTTCTCGTAGCCGACCCCATTTCTGAAAAAGGCATCGCCGATCTCCAGTCCTGCCCGTCGCTCGACGTGGTGGTGAAGATCGGGATCAAGCCCGAGGAGTTGCTGGCCACCGCGCACGAGTATGACGGCATCGTCGTCCGTTCGCAGACGAAGCTCACGGCGGCAGTGCTGGAAAAGGCGACGAAGTTGAAGGCCGTCGGCCGCGCCGGAGTGGGCGTGGATAACATTGATGTGCAGGCCGCTAACAAGCACGGCGTGATCGTGATGAATACCCCCGGCGGCAATACCGTGAGCACCGCGGAACACGCGTTCAGTTTGATGATGAGCCTCGCGCGCCACATTCCCCAGGCCCATGCCAGCATGGCCGCCGGCAAGTGGGAACGAAAGAACTATGAAGGTGTGGAACTCAACGGCAAGACGCTTGCCATTCTCGGCATGGGCCGCATCGGCACGGAGTTCGCGCGCCGCGCCATGGCCTTCGGCATGAAGGTGGTCGCCTACGATCCCTATCTTTCGCCAAGCCGCGCCCAGATTCTCCGCATCGAACTCATGCAAACGGTCGAAGAGGCCGTCGCGGATGCCGACTTCATTACCATGCACATGCCGCTGACAAAGGAGACGAAATACCTTCTCAACAAGGAGCGTCTCGCGAAGTGCAAACGCGGCGTGCGCATCATCAACTGCGCCCGCGGCGGACTCGTCGAAGAAGCGGCGCTCGTGGAGGCCCTGCAAAGCGGTCACG
>JANNVM010000031.1:0-16659 GCA_031414455.1 Verrucomicrobiota bacterium | reverse complement strand
TTCCAGTCAAAATCCATGCGGGGCGATACACACGCGAGCGTTCGGTGTCCACCCATTAGGGTGCCAGCCCCAAATCGGAAACCCGAAAGAGTGGACACCGAACCTTGCGCGAAAAGGATTCAAACCGGCGCGCTGGCGCGTAGCCGCAGGGCAGGGGACCGCGCATCATGGTGTGCCTTATGCCTGACATCGCCCTTCGTTCTCCTGCTCCGCTCGATCCTGACTTTACGCCCTGCGCGTTGTGGAACCGTGCCGCCATTGCGGCCGCGCGGAATCCCGTGCCGCTGGTCATTGCCGTGGAGGGCGAGGACGGTCGCATCAGCCGGCATGAGACGGTTATCAGCGCGGAGCCGGATCCCGTGGCGCTGCGTTATGCGGAGCGTCTGGTGAAAATGCTGCTGTGGGCGCGCGGCGGATGGCGAGTGGTGATTGGCGGGCCGGCGGCGGTCGCGGAGCATGTGCGGGTGATTTACAACGAGGGCGGGGCGCGGGCATTCGATGCCGATATGATGCAGCGCATTTATCTCCAGCCGTTCACGGTGGAAGGCTGTGCCGCGGACGCAGTCCCGGCAGCGCGGGAAAAAGGTGCGGCCCTTGGCGGGCATCTGGCCGGTTGTCGTATCGGGTTCGATCTCGGGGCCAGCGATTTTAAACTGGCCGCCGTGCGCGACGGCGAGGTGGTCTGGTCGCACGAGATTCCATGGGATCCGAAGAATCAGGCGGATCCGGCCTATCATTATCAGCATCTCGCCGATGGACTGCGGCTGGCGGCGGCACAACTGCCACGCGTGGATGCCATCGGCGGGAGCAGTGCCGGCGTCATCGTGAACAACCGGTTCATGGTGGCGTCGCTCCTGCGCAGTGTGCCGCCGGACCGCTATGAGGAGGCGCGCGGGATTTTTCAGCGGCTGCAGTGCGAGTGGGACATCCCGCTGGAAGTGGCCAACGACGGTGACATCACCGCGCTGGCCGGAGCGATGTCGCTGGGTGAAAACGGCGTGCTCGGTGTGGCCATGGGCAGCAGCGAGGCCGCGGGTTATCTCAACATGGAGGGGCGCATGACAGGCTGGCTCACGGAACTGGCATTCGCGCCGGTGGATATGAATCTCAACGCCCCGCCGGACGAATGGAGCGGCGACCGCGGCGTGGGAGCGCTCTATTTTTCCCAGCAGGCCGTGAACAAACTTCTGCCCGCCGCCGGTATCACGCTGCCTGCCGAAATGGGTCTGCCGGAGCGCCTCAAGGAAGTGCAGGCCCTGATGACCGCCGGCGATTCCCGTGCGGTGCAGATCTACGAAACCATCGGCACTTATCTCGGTTACACGGTGCCTCACTACGCAGACTTCTATGACTTCCGCCATCTGCTCATCCTGGGGCGCGTCACCACGGGTCCAGGCGGAGACATCATCCTGAGCCGCGCCCGCGCAATCCTCACAGCCGAATTCCCCGGCCTCGCCGCCCGCGTGAACGTCCAGCTTCCCGACGAGAAGAGCCGCCGCGTCGGGCAGGCCGTTGCCGCGGCGAGCTTGCCGGCGTGGGGCGGCGGTAATCAGTAATCAGTAATCGGTAATCGGTAATCAGTAATCAGTAATCAGTAATCAGTAACTACTGAATTCGATGACACTATAATGCCCCTGCTTTTCTCCACTGACCACCGACCACCGACCACCGACCACCGACCACCGACCACCGACCACTTCCCCCATGACCTTCTCCCAGTCCACGGCCTCCGTCTTTACACCTGACAACTCGACGCTCACCGAAGCGCTGCCGAAAGTGACGCATCTCGGTATTGGTGCGCATCAGGATGATCTGGAGTTTATGGCGTTCCACGGAGTTATTGAGTGCTTTCATTCCACGTTGCAGCACTTTGGCGGCGTCACTTGCACGAACGGGGCGGGCAGCTCACGCACCGGAGCCTACAAGGACTTTACCGATGCCGAATTGATGGCTGTGCGGCGCGAGGAGCAGCGGCACGCTGCCATTGTCGGACGCTACGCAGCGATGATTCAGCTCGATCATCCCAGCAGTGTTGTGAAAAGCGCCACCGACACGCGGCTGCGCGACGATCTCTCGCTGATTCTCACCGGCTGCCGTCCGCAGACTGTCTACACACACAATCCCGCCGACAAACACGACACGCATCTGGGCGTGATGGTCGCGCTCATCGAAGCCCTGCGCGCGCTGCCCGCCGGCGGGCGGCCCGCTGCGGTCCACGGCTGCGAAGTCTGGCGCGATCTCGACTGGATGAATGACGCCGATAAGATCGCCCACGATGTGTCAGGCCATGAAAGCCTCGCCGGGGCGCTCAATGGGATTTTCGATTCCCAGATCGCCGGCGGTAAACGTTATGATCTCGCCGTGATGGGCCGCCGGCGGGCGAACGCGACGTTTTTCGACTCACACGCCACGGACGCCGCTTCGGCGCTCTCGTTTGCGATGGACCTCACGCCTCTGGTGCAGGACGGCACACTGGACATCCTCGACTGGACGCTGGCCCATGTGGAACGGTTTGCCTCAGATGTCAGGACGAGACTGGGTAAAAGGCTCGGCAGATAACGGAATCTCAAGCCCCCGCCGGGTGAAACTGCATCGTGTAAAGACTGCGATAGAGGTCGCTCGTTTCCAGCAGCGTCGCGTGAGGGCCGGCAGCGGTGATGGCTCCGTCCTGCATCACGATGATGCGGTCACTCTTGATGACAGTGCTTAACCGGTGCGCGATGGCGAGGACGGTCTTGCCCTCCGCGAGGTCGCGGATTGCTTCCTGGATGTGCCGCTCGGCTTCGGGATCGAGTGCCGATGTCGCTTCATCGAGGAGGAGAATGGGCGCATTTTTCAGGAAGGCGCGGGCGATGGAAATGCGCTGACGCTGACCGCCGCTGAGCAGGCTGCCCTTGTCGCCGATCACCGTTTGATAGCCCTGCGGCTGGGCGAGGATGAAGTCGTGCGCGTGGGCGCGCCGTGCTGCCTCGTGAATCTCTTCGTCCGTCGCATCAAGCCGGCCGTAGCGGATGTTTTCGTGAATGGTGTCGTGGAAGAGAAACACATCCTGACTGACGACGCCAATTTGAGCGCGCAGGGATTCCTGGGTGATGCTGAGAATGTCGTGTCCATCGAGCAGCACGCGACCCGACTGCGGATCGTAGAGGCGGAGCAGGAGACTGAAGACGGTGCTCTTTCCGGCACCGCTGCGGCCGACGAAGGCAATCGTTTCATGGGGCGCGATCTCGAGGGACACCCCTCGCAGTGCGGGAACTTCGCTGCCATACGCAAACGTCACATTTTCAAAACCGATGCGTCCCGCGGCGGGCGGCAGGGCCTTCGCGTCCGGCGCATCCTTCACACTGACATTGCGGTCCATGAGGTCGAACACGTTCGTCGTTGAGGCGAGGCAGCGCTGAAGCAGGATCGGGACGCGGCTGAGCGCTTTGGCCGGATTATAAAGCAGAAGGAGCCCGCCGTTGAGCGCAAGGAACTGACCGGCCGGCATGTCGAGCTTCCAAACATAAAGCAGCGCACCCGCGATGCCGATGGAGGCCATGACTTCCACCGCGGGACCGGTGGCTTCGAGGGCCTTGCGCCAGCGCAGCATATTCGAGAGCATCAGCCAGTTGGATTTTTTGAAGCGGCCGGTCTCGTGCGGCTCACGGTTATAGGACTTTACTTCGCGCACGCCGACGAGGGCCTCCTGCATGATGACGGCCATATTTCCCGCCTCCCGCTCCTCCGCTGCGGCAAGCCGTCTCACTTTTTTCCCCACCACGGTCACCGGCACAATGAGCAGCGGGAACAGAACCAGCGTCATCAGGGTGAACTTCCAGTCAATGTAGAACAGCATGCCCAGCGCGCTGATGATGGCGATGGGTTCCTTCACGATGTACCCTGCAACGCTGGAAAGCGTCTCCTGCGCCACCCGCGTCTGATTCAGGATCGTCTGCATCAGATCGCCGGATTTCTGTTTGTTAAAGAACTCCATGCTCTGCCCCATGATGCGCTGAAAGAGCTGGCTGCGGATGTCATTGAGGACCCGCAGGCTAACCCATGTCAGGCAGTAGGCGTTGAAGTAGCCGAAAAGAGCCCGCACGATCATCAACAGCGGCAGCGTGAAGCACAGCAGGACGATCTTGCTGAACGGCGGCGAAGGCGGGGCGAGACTGACGAGGTTGAGCACGTCGGTGAACTTACCGCTGTTCACATCGTCGTGCAGCAGCCGCAGTTGGGCGGCGCGGGCGTTTTTGTCGGGATCGGTGCGGGCCAGGAGGTAGCGCGCCCAGACGGTGCGGTGGCGACGCTGGTCTTCGGAGAGATTGAGGAGTGTCTCCCAGTTCTCCCGGGCGGCGGCGAGGTGCGGCGGTATTTTCCTCGACGGCAGTCCATCGGTTAGACCATTCCCTGCCGGAGTCACGGGCAGCCCGCCGCTGGCGAGGTGCCATTCCCCTTCAAGGCAGAGGCGGAACTCTGCGGGCAGCGAGTCCGGCAGCGAAAGCGTTGCCAGGGGGCCTTGCGGATTTCCCGGCGGCTGCTGCAGCGACCGCTCGTGCAACTGCAGACGAAACTTCCGGTAGGCCTCCACGGCTTCGGTGCGCGCCGCCTCCGGCAGCGAACTCAGCGATGCCTCCAGTTCGGGCAGTTCACGCTGCTCGTGCCATGTCTCCACTACGGTCGTCCCGCTGCGGCCGACAGGTTGCTCCTTCGGCAGCACCTCGTCGGCGACGTATCCCAGGGTGTAAATAAGCAAGCCGTTGAGCGCTCCGAAGAGAGCGCCGCAGACGAGGCCGATGATAAAACGTCCGCGGTAGGGCTTGATGAAGCTGAAGAGCCGCCGGTACGGACCCCGGGTGGCAACGAGGAATTCGCGGGCAGAGATGCGCTTCTTCTCCGGAAGGGATGGTTTGGACATGCGGTGAGGCGAGACTTGGTCACTCGTGCCGGGGGTGCAAGGGATGAAGCAGGGGCTTGGCGCCGGTGATCGGTAATCACTGATCACTTCCCGCTCCCTGCCCTCAGTCTGCCACCCGCAACAGGCCCCACACCTGGGTGAATACCTTGTCAGGGAAACCCGCGGCTTCCTTGAGGCGGTGATCCCGGGCGAGGAAATTCTTTATCGCGCCGCAGCGTTTGGCGTCAGCGGGAGTGATGAGCTTGCGGAGTTTGGCCCAGTAGGGCTGGACGGGCACGGGGAAGTCGCTGCCGTGGAGGAGGCGGTCGTGGAGGTCGGGACGTGCGAGCATGGCCTTGAGGCCGGCGCTGCGGAACGGGAGATTCAGCGCACTGAGGTCGGCGTAGAGCTTCGGAAAACGCGCCATCATTTCGATCAGCGCAGGCACGTAGTCAGGATCGCGGGCACCGCTTCTGGTGGCGCAGTGCGCCGCGATGACGGTGACGCCGCAGTCAAGCGCACCGGCAAGTGTGGCGGGATCGGCGAGCTTTATGTCGAACTGCGGCACGGTGTGCTCACCGCCGGTGTGGGCCAGAAGCGGCAGGCGCGCGCCGGCCATTTTTTCCCAGAACCGCCGGTACTGCGGCAGGCGGGTGTCGATGTTATGGCAGTTGGGCAGGCACTTCATCATCACCGCGCCGGCATCAAGGCAGCGGTCCAGTTCGTCGAGGGCGTCGGCGCGCGCGGGATGAATGGAAACGGAGGGGAGCAGTTCGGGATGCGCACGGCAAACAGCGAACAGATAATCGTTGGGAATGTGGAACGATCCGAATTTCAGTTTGTGGCCGTGCCTGTCATAGACCTCGTCATGGGCGAGGAGTATGGCGTGGGTCAGCGCGCTCTCCCGCAGCCAGCGGACGAGGAGTTCGATATAGGCGTCATCGAATTCCGGCGCGCGCCATGACACCGGCAGTCCGATCTGTTTCAGCATCCAGTCTGCCAGCACCCGGTGCATGAGCCTGGGACGCAGCCAGCATCCGTTGCCGCCGTGGCCGTTGCCCACAAGGTGGACGTGCATGTCCACCGGACCGCGGGAGGAAAGGGGCACAGAGGTCATCGGCGATCGCGAGGTCAGAGGCGCGGAAGCGGTGCCGTGCCGCCCGGATACGGTGCGTTGGCTCCGGGGGAAGTCCGCGGCGGCTCGAGGTCCATGTCCGGTATTGAATCCTCGGATTTGGTGCCTTTGGCCCGCAACTGAAGCTGCACGAAATTCTCCAGCTCGGTCAGCAGTGCCTCCTCGGCGCGACCCTCGTCCATGGCGGACTTCATGGCCTCATTGTCGCTCATGCGCGTCCCTTTCTCTGTCCAGCCACGGGCACCCTGGAGGATTCCGAGATCAAAGTCCCGCTCCAGTTTCTTGCCGCCGGATGCCCACTTGCTGGCAGTCATGCCGTTAGCCGAGCCTTTCGCATACGCGCCGAGCATTCGCACGCGGCCCACTGCCGGACCGTCGGCCGTGACGTAATAGAGTTGCACCGGCCCTTCCCGCTGATCGAGCCGGTAGTTCACGACCGCCAGTTTCTCGCCCTTCGAGTCGTAATACGTCCACATGCCGTCCATGCGGCCGGCGTTCGTGCGGCCATCCACTCGAATACGCTGCTGTTTGTCGCGAATCAGGAAACGCTGGGATTCTCCGGACGCCACCGGCACGGGGGCGGGAGTGGTGAGCAGGGGCACGCCGTTCGCGTCTTCGGGGGGATCCGGTGGCCCCGCACAGGCGGCTACGGAGATAACTGCGGCAGTGAGGATAAGTGAGGTCGGTAAGCGCATGGCCCGCGATCTTAGCCTTGCCCGTCCGCATTTCCACCACGGATGTCACGCGCGCCACGAAACGCATGAGGGACGCCGGATATGACCCCTGACGTCCCTCAGCAACTGACCGCAAGCAACAATTTACAGCGATCAATCCGGCAAAGATCAGAACAGCTTGCCGACAGAGAGCATCACGTAATAGTCCGCAAAGGCGGCATCCCCGTGTCTGAAAACGCCCGTCGCCTCCGTCCGTTGCTTGTCGGGCACACTCTGGAACCGCTCGTTATAAAAGACGATGGGCACTGACAGTGAGGCCACCCAGCCTTTCTTCACCCAGGTGATACCCGGTTCCACCGCGATGTTCATACCGGGGCGGCGGAAGTCTTCACTGCCGCCGATCAGATCATACACCGGCTGCCCCTCGGTGCGCAGGCCGATGCTCACACTGAGTCCCTGGTCCGGCAGCAGGACATACTCAAAGCCGGCCCGCGCCATGAAGGTATCGCCGATGGACATGATGGATTCAAAATTGTTGGTCGGGTCGTTGATGTTGCCCCGGCCGGTCAGCACGCCGTTGTCCTCCTCCGGCGTAATAAGATACGAGCCCTGGAAATATGCCGTGAGGCGGTTGGTACACTGGTAGTAGGCATAGAGGTCTGTCGTTATGCCCCAGCCGCCGTCGCCCGGCTGGATGGACTGATCCACGATGACCTCACTGGGAGACTTCTTAATTCCACCGGTCACCGGATCGTAGATGCTGCGGTAATCCTTCGCGTCGTCCTCACCCGTGGGCGCATCAACCCCGATGCTCACGCGAATGTTCCCGCGGCGGGCCGACGGAGCACTGGGAGCGATGGGGGCCTTGCCCTTGCCGGTCGGTCCGGCGGGTTCGGAGCTCCCAAGATGTCCCGCCGGATCCCACAGCCACCAGTTGGCGCTGAGGCGAAGATCGCCTGGACCACTCGCCTGCACATGGGAACGGCCCACGATTTCCCGGCTTGGATTCCGCACGGCGCTCGACCGGTCGTTATCCACAAACGATATCGAACCTGAGAAACTCAGCCGCTGGTTGATATTGTAGGTCAAGCCAAAGTCCAGAGTGTTAAGGTCGTTAACAACCTGGCTTCCCTCTTCCTGCCGCTCCGGATGTTCGGTAGTGCCGACAAAGTGCCGGTCCGAGTGCAGCCAGCGATAGCCGACGTTCGCCTGCCACTTGGTTGTGGGATTTGCTTCGATCGTAAACAGTCCTGCATTGAGTGCCGTAACCACCCCAACGGGGCAGCGTCCGGCAACTCACCCTTGACCGGACGCTTGCTGCGTGAAGAGTCTCATCGCGGCGAGAACCGCGAGCCAGAGGAGGGGGGTGGAGATAAAATGCTGGAATGTACGCATCATTCATTTCATAGCCATGCCGCCAGCGTTGTGGCCAGTATGCTTTGACGAATCTGTTCGCCTGGTTGATGAAGCCCCATTCTGCCCGTGCCAATTCCGGTGCTCATTTCTGCCGCGCGGGGAGAGTCAGGCTTTCGTCCGGCTTCTCGAAGCGAAGGACAGTTCCATTATGCATCGTCCGGCACTTTTCGCTTTGCACTCATCGTTCCACCGTCCATCACTGCGAGCGTTCCCCCGCAATGGAGAGTGATGTGTGCCTGGTGGCTGCCGCGGTCTTCAAAACCGTTGTGGGCAAGTGATCCTTGCCCGGCTTGGTTCGATTCCTTGCCTCTCCGCCCCCCTTACAATAACGGGGATTGCGGCGATTTTCCGCTTTCGGGTGATGCTCAACTGCGGGGATCTGGTCGTGGAAGAGCACGGAGAGCCGGCGCGGCGGGCGTATTTCGTGGCACTGGAAGCGGCGGGCCGGAAGGACGGGACGCCGCTGATGAGTATTTGGAAGGAGCGGCTGGAACGCGCGGAATAGGCCTGTGGCCCGTCGCTTTGGCCCGGGGGCCATCAGGTTGCTCGCGGGGCATTCCCTAATGTGACGGGAAAACGCCCGGTTCACCGTCCGATCCGCCATTCGTCCAGCGACTCGCGGGGGAGTGTGGCGAGGAAACGTGAGGGGGTCTGCCACATGTCGCCGGTGTAGCTTTTGGGCCACATTTTTGGATAGAGCAGATAGAGTTCGTCCTTCGCTCTGGTGAGGGCGACATAGAAGAGGCGGCGCTCCTCTTCGAGTCCCTCGAAGCCGTCCTCCACGGCGCGGGCGTTGGGGAACATGCTGTCGGTTAGCCAGATGATGAAGACGATGCGCCATTCGAGACCCTTGGCCTGGTGGACGCTGGAGAGGCAGACGCCTTCGCGGGATTTGGCATTGGCGGCATCCTCGGCAGCTTCGGGGCCGCTGAGCAGGGAGAGTTCGCTGAGCATGTCGTGCAGCGTGGGGAAGCGTTCGCCGAAACGCATGAACTGCTCCACGTCCTGACGGCGGCTCTCGTAGTTTTCGTGCTCGGCTTTGAGCCAGGCATCATAGACGCCCTCCCAGATGCTGGTCATCACTTTGAGCGGCGGCTGGAGTTTCCCGTCTTCGCCGATGAATTCGTCCATCGTCCAGCCGAGCTGCTGCCAGTCTTTTTCTGCGCGGGCGGGGACTTTGATCTTCGCGAGAAATGCAGAGAAGGTGCGCGGCATTTCGCCATCGAGGAGCGTGACCTGCGCCATCCATGTGAGCCACATTTTCGCCGCCGTGCCGGCGCCGATGCCGGGCATCATCCTGACAATGCGGTCAAAGGCCGACTCATCGCGCAGGTTGACGGCGAGTTTGAGGAACGAGCTGAAGTCTTTGATGTGAGCGGTCTCGAAGAACTTGAGTCCGCTGGTGACCATAAACGGCACGCCGTCCTGGGTGAGCTGGAGTTGCACGTCCATGCTCTGAAAATGGGCGCGATAGAGCACGGCCATTTCGTTCCATTCGATGCCTTCCTCCTCATTCAGTTCGCGCATCCGCTGAGCGACGAAGAGCGCCTGTTCCTGCGGCGAGTAGAGCCCGGCGAGCACGGGCTTTTGTTTCGCGGCATCACGCGCGGCGCGCAGGGTTTTGGGAAACTGATTCTGGTTGGGCCGGATGGCTTCGTTGGCCAGATGGAGGATCTCCGGGCGGCTGCGGTAGTTGGTTTCGATTTTGAACACCTGCGCCGCGGGGAAACGTTCGGGAAAGCTGATGATGTTGCGAAAATCCGCACCGCGCCACGAGTAGATGCTCTGCGCGTCATCGCCCACGACCATGACATTCCCATGCTGACCGGCCAGCGCATTGATGAGGTCGCTCTGGATGGGATTCGTGTCCTGGTATTCGTCCACGAGGATGAACTGGAACTGATACTGATACTGCGCGAGCACGGCGGGCTGCTCCTCGAACAGCTCGAGGACGCGGGTCATCATGTCATCGAAGTCGAGCGAGTTGGCCGCGCGTTTCTTTTTGTCGTAGAGTTTCGCGATGCGCTCGATGGCATTGAGCATGTCCGGGTCCGGGCTGAACTGCGAGCGGACCACATCTTCGAGTGGCTTCTTTGTATTGGTGGCAAAACTGATCAGCCCCTGAATGACGGGAGCCCTGGGGAATTTCTCGCCGGTGGCATTCTCCACCTGTTTGGCGATACCGGTTTCCTTGATGACCTTCGACATGAGTGACTTCGAGTCCTCGGCATCGAGAATGGTGAAGCCGCGGTTGAGGCCAGCGAGGGTGGCGTGCTGGCGGAGGATGCGGTTGCAGATGGAATGGAACGTCCCGCTCCACAGCCCGCCGGTTCTGCCTGGAAGGAGGTGCTCCACACGCTCCAGCATTTCGCGCGCGGCGTTGTTGGTGAAGGTCAGGAGGAGGATGTTCTCCGGCGCGACGGCATTCTCCAGAAGATAGGCCACGCGATAGGTCAGCGTTCGTGTCTTGCCGCTGCCGGCTCCAGCCAGCACCAGCGCCTGCCCCGGTGGCGACGTCACCGCGGCATACTGCTGCTCATTCAGCTCCGCCCGGAAATCAATCTTCTCTGCCCGCGGCGCATCCGTCTCCGGTCCCGCAGCGGCGGACTGAGCTTGTTTTCGGAGGGTGTAAAGTCGCGACATCGCCCGCTCCTTCACCGCCGCCGTGTGTGGCGCAAACGGGGAACTTCCCGGTGATTCTTGCGCCGTGCCGGCTTCGGTGCATAGTCGGCGGGTCGCCTCCCCGCGCCCCATTCCTCATGAGAACCCCGATCGTCCCCGTCGCTGTATGGCTTGCAGTGTTCGTACCGTGTGCCTTTGCAGCTCCGGTGAATGACAACTTCGCTGCCGCCACGGCGATCTCCGCGGTGAGCGGCACCACGGCCACAGTGGCCACGGCTACGGCGACGCTGGAGCCGGGTGAACCATTACACGCCACCGAGATCGGCGGGCATTCCATCTGGTATCGCTTCACCCCCGCGGCCGCGGACCGGTTCGTCTTTAACACGAACGCCAGCAACTTTGATACCCTGCTCGCGGCCTACACCGGCGGCGCGCTGAATGCCCTGACAGAAATTGCCGGTGATGACGATTCCGGTTCCGGCAACACCAGCCGTATTGAGTTCACGGCCCGGCCGGCGAATCCGGTCAGCATCGCCATCGCCGGCTATCAGGCGGCGACCGGCAACGCCACGATGGCGTGGAGCCGGGTGGCGCTCACCAATGACAGTTTCTCCGCCGCCGCGGCCGTGTCAGGGGGGCAGGGTATCGTCAGCGGCTTCAACTTCCGCGCCACGGAGGAAGCCAGCGAACCCAACGCCGGTGCGACGGTCTGGTATCGCTGGACGGCTCCCGCCAATGCGAACGGTGCGATCAGTGTGATCAGTCAGGACATGGCCTCGTTTGTTGGCGTCTATACGGGCACCGCCGTTGGTTCGCTCACGCCGGTGGCGACCGCGACCGCGGCGGCGGGTGGCGAGGCCGTGGCGAATTTTGCGGCCGTGTCAGGCACCGTGTATCGCATTCAGGTGAAAGGCAGCACCGGCGGGACCGGGGAGTTCTCCCTTTCCTACGGCGTCGTCGGCGCGGCCAATTTGCCGAAATTGCCGGACATCATTTCTGTCGCCAGTGATGCGGATGATTTCATGTACGGCTGGATCCTCGATCAGACAGAAATCCCCGGGCGCACGCTCCTCCGGGTGACGACGGCCACGGCGAATGTCGGCAGCGGTCCGCTGGAACTTCGTGGCAGCACGGCCAATCCCGCAGTTTATCAGCGCATCTATCGCGGCAACGGCACATGGTATGAGCAGCTCGCCGGCACCTTCAGCTTTCATCCGACCCACAACCATTTGCACTTCGATGGCTGGCTGCAGTTTCACCTGCGCGCGGTCACCGCCGGCAACGGGGTCGGTGACATTATCGCCGTCGGTGAGAAAATGAGCTTCGCCCTTCTCGATCTCCAGCAGCACGATCTCTCGATGCCGGGGGCGCCGCAGAGCAGTGTTTACAGCGGCGAGGGGCGCACCCAGGGGATCAGTGTCGGCTGGCGCGATGTGTATGATTCCTCACTCGACGATCAGTGGATAGACGTAACCAGTGTCCCGCCCGGCACTTACTGGCTGGAGTCCGTCGTGGACCCGGAAAACCGGGTGGAGGAATCGGACGAGACGAACAACACCACCCGCATCCTTGTCACTTATGCCGGCACGGTGCCGCCGAACAACAGCCTTGCCAATGCGACGCCGCTCACCGGAAGCACCGCTGCGACATCGGGCCGCAATTACTCGGCCACCAAAGAGACCAACGAACCGGCACACGCCGGAAACGCCGGCGGCAAGTCGGTATGGTATCGCTGGACGGCTCCGGCCACCGGTCCGGCGGTCGTTATCACGGCGGGCAGTTCGTTCGATACCCTGCTCGGCGTCTATACGGGCAGCTCCTATCCACTGGCCGTCGTGGCCTCGAATGACGACGACGGTGCCGTGACTACCAGCCGCGTTACTTTCAATGCCGTCTCCGGCACCACCTATCGTATCGCCGTGGATGGAAAGAACGGGGCGGCGGGCACGATTGAGATCGCGATCAATCCCGCGGCGAACGATCACTTTGTGAATGCGGTGACGCTGAGCGGCGCCGCCGGCACCGCCGGCGGCAGCACCCGCGACAGCACGGCAGAGAAGGGCGAGCCGGCCCATGCCGGCAGTCCGGCGGCCACTTCCATCTGGTATTTCTGGACCGCGACCCTAACCGGTGATGCGGCGTTCAATACGGAAGCCAGCACCTTTGACACCCGGCTGGCGGTCTATACCGGCAGCAGTGCCGGTGCGCTCACGCCGGTGGCTTCATCCGTCAGCAACGGACTCAACAGTCCGGCCACCGCCCTCTTCCATGTGAACAGCGGCACGGGCTACTACATCGCCGTGGATGGCGCGGAGGGAGTGGTGAAACTTAACTGGCAGGCGGCCACCGCGATTGCACCGTACGTCATCACTCAGCCGCCGACGGGGAATCATCCTCAGGGGGTAAATCTGAATATCCCGGCGATCATCGGCGGCTCGCCGCTGCTTACCTATCAGTGGCGCTTCAACGGGAATCCGCTCAGCGACAGTGAAAAGTACGCCGGGGTTCACACGCCGGTGCTGACCGTGAACAAGCTCGAGTTTTCCGACTCCGGCCCCTACACGCTCGCGGGCACCAACCCCTTGAACACGGTCGTCACCAGCCCCGCCAACATTATTGTCCTGACCAATCCGCGCACGGCCGCACTCACCGACAGCCCCGGTGATATCGGCGGCAGCACATTTGTCCCGCTGCTTTTCAGCGCCACCGGCGACGAGCACGCGCTGCAGTTCACGCTGGTCTTCGATCCGGCCATTCTCACAAATCGTGATGTCACGGCCGGTCCGGATGCTGCAGGTGCGGTCATCGCGCTCGACCGCAGCATGGAGGGCGCCGGCAAACTCGGCGTCACCATGACTCTTCCCGGCAGCGCCGTCTTTTCCGCAGGGCTGAAGAATGTGCTCACCGCACAATTTCATGTCGGGGCCACTGCGGCCGCGGACAGTGTCGCCGTTTTGGCTTTTGGCGACGCTCCAGTCTTTAAGACGGCACTCTCCGCATCCGGTGCTGAGTTGCCTGTTTTGTTCGATGCTGCTAACGTCATGCTCGGTGCCGTCGAGGCCGGCATCACCAGTGCCCCGGCCGCTGCGGGTGCCACCGCGCTAACCGTGCGCGGACTGCGCGGCGAAGATTATCAACTGCTCCAGTCCGCCGACATGACGAACTGGACGGTCGTGGACTCCGCCGTCATCGGCCCCGGGGGGACAGTGACCTTTAACCGCCCGCCATCGGGGACCCGCGCCTTTTATATGGCCGCGCCGGCACCGTGAGCGAACGTCACTCTTCCTGCCCGGCAAGATAGCGCTCGCAATCAATCGCCGCCATGCAGCCCATGCCGGCCGCGGTGATCGCCTGACGATAGTGCCGGTCCGCGCAGTCTCCGGAGACGAACACCCCTTCCACATTCGTTTTCGCCCCGTGCTGCGGAAGGATGTAGCCGTCCTTGTCCATATCAATGACTCCGGCAAACAACTGCGTGTTCGGCACCAGGCCGATCGCCACAAAGACACCCGCGCAGTCGAGCACCGATTCCTCGCCGGTGACCGTGTTCCTGAGCCGCACGCCAGTCACGTCCTTCTTCGTGACGTCGAGAATCTCAGTGACAGTGGAATTCCAGACCGGCTTGATCTTTGGATGCGCCAGGACGCGGTCGGCCATGATTTTCGAAGCCCGCAGCGAATCGCGGCGGTGGATGAGATGAACGACTGAGCCGAAGCGCGTCAGATACAGCGCCTCCTCGCAGGCGGAGTCGCCGCCGCCGACAACAACGAGCGGTTTGTTGCGATAACGCGGCCATGCTCCGTCGCACGTCGCGCAGTAAGTGACGCCGTCCTCTTTGAGCAGTTCCTCACTCTCAATGCCCAGATGCCGGTGGCCGGCCCCGGTGCTGATGATGATGGATTTCGTGAGCACGACTTCGCCGTCGATCGTCACCTTGAAGGGGCGCTGTGAGAGGTCCACGGCCTCCACCTGACTGCCGAGTTTCACTTTCGCGCCGAAACGCTCCGCCTGCTGCTGCATGTTCACCATGAGTTGATAGCCGTCCACGCCCTCGGGGAAGCCCGGATAGTTCTCCACGATGGTCGTGGTAGTGAGCAGTCCCCCGATTTGTTTGCCGGTGACGACGATGGGGGCGAGGTTGGCGCGGGCAGTGTAAAGGGCGGCAGTCCAGCCGGCGCAGCCGCTTCCGATGATGATGACGTTTTCCATGGTGGTGTGGGTAAGAGGGCCGTGCCGCGAAGTTATTCCCGGGCCACGGGAGCGCCGACTATGACGGCGCAATCGGGGGAGTCAACACAGCGCCGGGAAGAACCCGGCGTTGCCATGCGTAGTGTGCCGGCGCACGGATATCCCCGCGCGGCCGCAGCCATGAAGAAAGCACCTCTGATCATTCATTCCACCTGGGCATTGACCGCCGCCGGTACCTGGTGGCTTGGCACCCATTTCGGAGAGTCAGGCATCCCGGCGGAACGGGAAAACCGCATCCGGCCCGCCGCAGCCCTTTCGCGCGGCAGTGCCATTCATTCCGACGGAAAAGTGCATCCGGTCCGGGACCAGCAGGACGAGACCTCCACATGGGTGCGCTCATGGTGCGGGGCGGACGGAAGCATTTCGCCGGAGCAGATGAATGCGGCGGTGAAGGCTGCTCTCGCCGATCCCGATTCTGTCAGGGCGCTGCGGCATTTCACCCACCTGCTCACATGCCTTTCCGGGGACAATGCGCTCGCGGCCATGCAACTGCTCCGCTCCCACGCCTCGCCGGCTGCGGCTTCGTGGTTCCTGCTCCTCGCCGCTGCCCAGGGAGCACGGGGTGCGCCCTTCTCGCCGCTTCTGGACGATAATGAACCGGCGCGTGATGCCGCCTTCGCCGCATGGGCCTCCGCGCATCCTGGCGATGCCAAGGCATGGTTTGAGACCCAGACAAAAGCCGGACTGGATTCCAAAGAACTGGCAAAACTGGATGGGCTTCGTTCCAGCCTCGTGCGCGGCCTGGCAAGGAATGACCCGGCGGCGGCAGTCTCGTTCGCCGGCGGCCTGAGTGAGGGCGAGCGCGGAAACCTCGTGCGAATTATCGCGGAGGAACAGCTCCGTCGCGGAGCGCCCGCCGCCGCGCAATGGGCGCAGGGATTGACGGATGAATCCATGCGTGGCGGGGCGCTGGGGGCGATCGCGCGGCGCTACATGCAGGTGGACCCGGGTGCCGGCGCCACTTGGGCTGCTCAGATTTCTGAGGCGCCCGATACCCGTGAGGCGGTGGCCCGCGTCGCCGACCGCATGGCCGAGAAAGATGTCAGGGCGGCGTTTGCGTGGACGCTGCAACTTCCCGCCAGCCCCGGCCAGGAAGAGGCGTTCCAACAGGTCTTCAGTGAGTGGGCGCGGCAGGATCCCGGGGCGTCGAGTGAGGAACTGCGCTCGATGACTCCCGGGCGCGAACGCGACAATGCGATCCATTCCTTCTCCCGCATCCTCGTCAACGAAAGTCCCGGAGACGCCATCATCTGGGCCACCGCCATCAGTGATCCGTCCCTGCGCCTGGACACGCAGATCGACGTGGCCCGAACATGGAACGAGACCGCGCCCGCGGAGGCTCAGACCTGGATCACCGCACACCTCCCAGCCGATGCTCAGGCCCGGGCGCTCGCGAAGGATTGAAACTGACAAGGAGTCGCAGCGCGGGGATGGCGGCAGCCTCCCCGTGTTTGCCACCCAACGAGCCAGCAAACACGGGCAGGCTCAGACATCCTGATCCGTAGGGAAAAGGAATGAGCCCATCTGCTGCGCCGCAGGCGCCTTGGACTGCGGAGACTTGTCCTGATCTTTATCCACAAATATTGACAGGGTGAAACCGGCGCCAGGCCTCGGTGATGGCGTCGAGTTTGAGCAAGCCGCGCCAGAGGACTTCGGCTCCGGGGTGGCCGTCTCCTTTGCGACCG
>JANNVM010000030.1:0-2498 GCA_031414455.1 Verrucomicrobiota bacterium | reverse complement strand
GGTGTAGAACGATTTCCGGCCATCCGCCGTGCTCACCACTTTCTCGTAGCCTTTGAGTACTTCATCCACTTTGGGAAAGTCAGGCTGGGCATTTGGGTCAGGCGGGGGGGAAGGGACGGCCGGCACCGTGGCGGGTCCGTTTCCCTGAGGAGCCGGCGGCGCCTGGAGCGGATTTTGCGCGTGCAGCGACAGGACGAGGCTGCCGAGGGTTATTGGGAGTAGGAGTCGGAGGGATGAAAACATAATTTTTGGATTGGGTGATGATTTAGAATTGCTGATTATTATGAAAATTCATCAAAATTCGGAAAAGTCTATGGGAAACTACGTTCGAATCCATAAAAAGTTTACGGAACGACGGTATTATAGACAGCGACACCGAAGCATGGGTGAGTTGGTTTTTTTAGAATGGGCGCGAAATTGGGCGGTTGGGCCACCGCATGTGCGAGATTCGAAGCGTTGGAAAGCCCCTGAAAATGGAAGTTGGCCGGGATATGCCGCCCGGCCTGTGAATTTCCCCCTGGCACCGGTGCGGCGGACTGGCGAGATGGCAGGAGAAATCACCGACCATGGACGACGCCACCGACTGGACCGCACACAGCTATGAACGCGAGGTGGTGGACCGCGTCTGGGCCACTGCTCACGCGGTCCCAGGCAATGATGCCGCCGTTTGGCGCAAGGATGATTATGGCGCGTGGATGCACCGGCTGGACTACGGACGGCGGCATTCGGAGTTCGGCTGGGAAATTTACGATCCTGCGCCGGGGCTCAGCGGCGGCAGTCTTTCGGCTCTGCGTTCCCTGCAGTGGATGAACTATCTTGATCGTCTTGCGACCGGCACGCAGAGCCGCATTACTGCGGACGGGCTTCGTAATACTCGGCGATTGCTCTAGCAGGCCTTCTGCGCCACGCTCCTTTCGTTCAACCCACCGACTCCCTATGAAATTCCGACTCCCCGTTCTCTCCGCCGCCATTATAACACTAGCCGCCTGTGACGGCGAGAAAGTTCAGGAGGCCAAAAAGGAAGGTGCGGAAGCCGCGAAGGCCGTTGGCGAAGCCGCCAAAGAAGTGACCGCTAAAAGCGTGGAAAAGGCCAAAGAGATCACGAAGACTGCGGGCGAGAAGATCAAGTCTGCGACGGAGTCCGCGAAAGAGGTCATCGCCGCGAAGAGCGGCCCCGCGCTGGAGTCCTTCAAGGCGAAGATGGGCGGACTGTCCGAGTGGTTCAAAGGTGCGCGGGGGAAGGCCGGCGAAGATCCTGTCAAAGCCCACCAGATGATGGGAGAAATGATGACCCGGGTGAAGGGCATTTCCGGCGAGGGACTGCCGCCGGACCTCAAGAGTGCCTTCGAGCGCTATCAGGGTGCCATGACGCGGGTGCAGGAGGTTTCCCGTTCCATGCCCACCGATGCCGCCGGTGCGGAGGCGTGGTACCACGACAACGCTGACAAACTGGCCACCCTTGAAAAGGAAGTGCTGACCGCATTCAAGGGGCTCAAGGAAGCCGCGGCGGGTCACGGACTGACCGATCTGGATCTCGGAGGAGAGTGACCACTGGCGCGGAATGACGAAGTGCGAATGAGAAAGGACGAAGGAAGCCCGAAGCACCGAATCCGAAGGCGCGGCCCGCGGCGAAGTTTCGACATTCTGAATTCGTCATTCCTCCGGATTTTGACATTCGAGCTTCGTCATTCCTGATGCCTCCTGTCTCCGCCCGCGATCATCTGATCCTTCAGGGCATCATCCTCATATGGGGCGTCACCTCGGTGCTGGGAAAGATGATTACCCTGCCGCCGGAGACACTCGTTGTCTGGCGCACGGGCATGGCGGCGGGAGCGCTGGGGCTGTGGTTTCTCGTGCGGGGGTGGCGGGTGCGCTTTGGAATGTGGGAGCGGCGTGCGCTGCTCAACGGGTGTTTGATAGGGCTGCACTGGTATCTGTTTTTTCTCGCCGCACGCCTTGGCAATGTGAGCACCATGCTCACCGGCATCGCCACCATGGCGCTGTGGGTGGCGCTCCTCGAGCCGCTGGTGGTGAAAGACCGCCGGATGCATCTCAGCGAGTGCCTGCTCGCCCTCGTTGTCACCGGCGGCGTGGCCCTTGTGGCCGGCAGCGGCGAAGTCTCACTGCCGTGCCTCTTCACCGGTGTGCTCGCCGCCGCGGTAGCCGCCCTCTTTTCCATCTGCAACGCCCGCATCGTGCGTCATGTGCCCGCATTGACGATGACGCTCTGCCAAATGGTCACCGCCGCCGTCTTCTGCGGCATGCTCAGCCTCATCACGATCGGTACCGATGCAGAAAAATGGCTGCCCGCGACGAGCGACTGGCTGCCGCTGCTCGCGCTCTCACTTCTTTGCACCGTCGTCGCCTTTTCCGTCTGCGTCTGGCTTCAGCGCCGCGTGCCCGCGTTTACCATCGGCATCGCTTCCAATCTGGAGCCGGTCTATGGCATCCTCCTCGCCACCGCCGTGTGGCCCGCCACGGAAGTCATGGGCTGGCGC
>JANNVM010000029.1:0-3094 GCA_031414455.1 Verrucomicrobiota bacterium | reverse complement strand
CGTTCCGCCTCGCGCCGGGCGAATACTGCGAGGTGAGCGGCCACGGCATCGCCATCGGCGCGGGCGAATACAAAGAAGAGCACAGCACTGGCAGCGTCGGCGCGGTCATCGAGGCGAAGGAAGGCGATGCGGTGACGCTCTCGCACAGCGTGGAAGTCACGGAGGGCGGCTCGACGAAGCCCGGCGACCCGAATGACCTGGCGGAGCGTTGGAAAAAGGCCATCGCCAGGAGCATCGCTAACGAAGCGCCGATGCCCGCATCCGCCGCCGACCGCGAGCAACTCATCCGCCGCGTGACGCGCGATCTTTTCGGCGTCGTGCCAACCGCCGAGGAAATCGCCGCCTTCACCGCCGACAATGCGCCGGAGGCGCTAGCGAAGCTAACTGCACGGCTGCAAGCAAAGCCGCGTGTCGAGCCGTTCAGCGGCAAGCTGCCGACGGGCGAGACGAAGTTCCGCGTCATCGCCGCCGACCCGAACGCCGCGAAAGCGCCGCGCATCGCGAATTCACCGGGCCGCTACGTGCTCGGCGACAATGTGCATCTGCTCGTGAGCCAAGTCAGCCCCTTTATTTCTTATGTGGGCGCCCCGAAAATCCTGAAGAACAGCGCGACTATCGCGTTCCTCACGTCCGACCCGAGGCCGTACGAAATCGCGCAACCGAAGCCCCGCGTATTCGCGCTGCCCGACGGCATCGGCACGTATGGCATCGTGTGGGAGCGCGGCGCGGGTGTGCTGTGGACACTTGGGCAAAAGGGATTCGTGCGGAAATTCGACTTCACGAATCCCGATGCGGTGAAGGAAACGCGCTTCGAGTCGGGCGGCATCATCAACATCCCCGGGCATCTGCGCGATGCGATGAAGAAGGCGTTCGATGTGCCCGGTGCGCCGGTGCAAAAACAAATACCCGTGAAACCGAAAGACGGCGCGGACGCGAAGCTGCCGGGCGATGGCGAGTTCGTTTTCATCACGAGCGACGCTCAACAGCCGGCTCACTTGCTCGACACGGGCGATGGCGTGACGCTGGAAATCAAACGCATCACGATGCTCCCGGGTGCCAAGCGCCTCGCGACGCCGCCGGGTGGGACGAACCCAGCGCCGCCATCGGGTGTCTTCGCCATCCTCCGTTGGCCCGCACGCGACGGACAGCCCCGGCTGGAGCATGGTGAGCAGATTGTCTCGGACACCACCGACAACCCGGGAAAGTGGGCCGCAGCGTGGCAGCCCGGCACGAAGACCGTCTGGCTGGCAAGCAAGGACTCGACGCCGGCGCGACCGGCTTTCATTGAGCTGACATTCCCAGACTCGAAGCGAATCAGGGTGAAACACATCAGTGTGAATTTGAAGGAATCGCAATTCCCACCGGCAATGCCCGGCAATTTCCACGCGAAATTCGGCACATATCTAGACCTCGCTGCCCCGTCCGGCACTGCTCATCCCGAGTATTTCGAGAGGCAAAAAGTTCACTCGGCAGTTTCGGAGGACACGAAGCCACAGTTGGGTGCGGTAATTTCCAACAAACCCAGCGCAGAGTGGCGCGTGAAGTTTGAGGACGGCGATACGGGGAAACCCGTGTCCGAAGTGCTCGCGCGCCTCACTATCATGGAGACGGACGGCTCCTGCCGTCAGGAAACCCTGCGGACATGGAAGGCCGGTGAGCCGTTTCACATTAACTTCGACGCGGACGGGGTGCTCAACGTGGTGCTCAGCGCGACGCAGTATGCTTCGATTATCGCAGAGGATGAGAAACTCACAGGCGGCGGCATGCCGGTGAGTTACTTCGGCAATGTCCCGGACGGCGTGAGCGCCGGAGTGAAGCACATGAAGGTGGAGGAGCCTTACGTGGTGAAGCTCTGGCCGATGACAAACAAGGCGGTGCCCGGAGCATCCGCCCCGAAGCTGCCCAAGCTTCCCGAAGACGCCTATGCGAAGCCCGGCGTGCATTGTCAGAGTTTCCGCGAGGAAGACGCGAAGCGTCCGGGCGGCGAACTGATGGAGGGCGCGAAGGAATCCTCGCTGCCAGAGGACCGTGACAAAGAGCTAATCCTGGGTTTGCGGACGGCCAGTGATGCGCAGTGGCGCATCGGAGGCACCGCGAAAGTCGGAGTGGTGGTGCGCAATCAGAGCAAGAGCGATGTGAAGTTCGCCTTCTCCGACTTGCTCGACAGCGGCCTCTCCATCGTGGCCATCGACGAAGCGGGGAAAGAACATCGCGCCGACGTGGCGCGGACACCATTTGGATTCGTGAAGCGCCAGCAGATGCTGCTGCCACCGGGCCATGTGGCGACCGTCAGAGAGTTCATTCTGCGCTTCGATGCTGAAAAGCGCGACGCTGGTGATTCCCACATCGCCGCCTTTCACCTGCCGGCTGGTAAATACAAACTGCGCTGCAAATGGAGCGACGCGAACCCGACGGATGCCCATGAAGGCGAGTGGACGGGCAAACTGGTGAGCGGCGAGCACAAGTTCACGCTGGCTGCCGGTGCGGCACCGGCTGGTGAAACGCCGAAATCCGGCGCCCAAATCCAGCCCGCCACGGAGCAGAAGCTGAAATGGGGCGAGCCTGCGGATGGCCTGCGCATGGCGCTGGCGTGGCCGCCGGTGCTTGGTGAGCCGGGGCTGGGCGATGCGCCGGAGTTTTATCTCGTCGTGCAGAATGTGTCGGAGAAGGCGGTGCGGCTCACCACGAATGACGCCGCGCCGAATCCCCGCATGCTGGACCTTTACGACACAACGATCGTGTCGAGAACCGTGGACGACGTGACGATCCCGGGGGACTGGCTGCTGCAGCCGCGGGAGGCCGTGTTTGTCCGCCTGTTCCACGCAGAGCAGAAACTTGACGACGGTAGCACGATTTCCGTGATGAAGGAGAATGTTGTGAGAACGCTGGGACAATACAGCTACACGGCGGAGATGAGCATTGAGAAAGCACCGGCGGAAGCGTGGACGGGGAAGCTGGTGACGGGAGCGACCCGCGGCTCGGCGGACATGCTAGGTGCTGGGAAACCAATCGAACTGAGGTCGGCGCCGCCGATGACCTGGGGTGTGCCGAAAGATGGACTGAGGGGCGCTTGGCGGATCATCGGTGAGCTGCG
>JANNVM010000028.1:0-9015 GCA_031414455.1 Verrucomicrobiota bacterium | reverse complement strand
ACCGTAGTCCTTCTTGATGTCCTCCATCGTGGGCAGCGGATCGCTCTTCTTGTTCTTCTCGTTTTCCTTCGTCACGCGCTCCTGAGCCTGTTTGAGCTCGTTCTGCATCATCTCTTCAGGCAATCCGGCCGAGGGCGACCGGAAAAGTTTGAAAAGCGAATGCCCGCCCCATGCCGCTTTGATGAGAATAACCGGCTCGTCAAAATGATTGCCCATCATGGTCCCGAATTCCAGTTCCGCGCCTGTGCGGCCTGGCGAGCCGTAGCCGATGGTTAGCGGCCCCTTGCGGTCGAGGTATTTGATAAAGACATCGTCACGGACGATCCAATGCTCATCCTTCCGGAGATGAGCAAAGAGATCCTTCGTCTTCGCATCAGTGGCCTGATGATCAAGCAGCGTGTTGGGGGCCTTGCCTTCCATGTTCGACTGACCGGCAAGGATGAACACTTTGACAGGTTTGTCAGCTCCCTGGAGCGGGAACGCGCCGAACAGGCAGGCGACTAATCGAAGAAATGTTGCGTGATTCATAAGTGGAGTCCTGGAGGTTGGATGGGTGCGGGGTCAGTCTGCGGCGGAAAGAGTGCTGACGTCGAGAGAATCTTTGCACAAGTGAAGGCCAAAATTGGAGGCTGGCGATATTGGGCGCAGACATTCCGGACGGCCGCGTGCGCCGCGCTGTATGGGCCGCACCCGCGCAGGGCTGCCGGAATGCGGGCTGGAAGCAGATGCCGAAGAGACGGGCGTGACAGGGGCGTTTGTGATGGGAAGCCTTTGCAAGTGGTTGAAGGCTGCACCCGCCGCAGGAACCCCGGACGCTCCCCGCTCCTCGCGCGGACTCTGTGCCAGGCGGAAAATGGACTGCTTGGTACTTTGACTACTCAGTCCAGTTCGGACACGGTGCTCCGTTCCGCAGAATCCATTCCCGATGAGATCATCCGCACAGCCACTCGAACGACAGTCCAATTCCCTCACTGTCATCAGTGTCCAAATCGCACTATTCCGGGACACAGATTAATACTGTTAGGCCACACTGCGCCATGAACCTTTTCGAGCTTGCCACGTTGCTTTCGCCGGTTGGCGGAGTTGTAGGCGGAGCGATGGCCGTGCATCGAGTCGTTCCATCCACTCCCGCGTGGATGTGGGCTGCAATTCCGATCGGGTTGGCATGTGGCTTTGGTTGTTATCGAGGCTTGGTTCGCCTTGCGATTGGCAGGTACGACAGGAATCCGGACATGCCGGGTTGGCGGATGGCGGCGATTCTGGGCATTAGCTTTTTTGCGCCGCTGATTGCAGGAGTTTTGTCCTATAGTTTGCTCAGATTGTGTTTGTATGTTGTGGCCTAATGGCTTCGCGTCATTCGCAGATGGGGCGACTGGGAAGGAGATGTCGCCTGGACACATCCGTGAAGCTGACTGCCCGCGCGATATGGAAAGTTGCGGACACGGCGGATTTTCTGTGGCGGATCTTCTTGACCCTCCCTGTGGAAATCTGATGGTATGACTGGCCCCATCCACCCGGCCTTCCGTTTCCTTTAGGCAGCCAAAAACCATTACCGTCTTTCAAAATGAACTTCGAAACCCTGCAGCTTCACGCCGGACAAGAGATTGATCCCGCCACTCAGTCACGCGCCGTGCCGATTTATCAAACGACGGCCTATCAGTTCAAGAACTCCGAGCATGGCGCCAGGTTGTTCGCGCTGCAGGAGTTCGGTTACATCTACACCCGTCTAATGAACCCGACGACGGATGTTTTTGAGAAGCGGGTGGCCGCTCTCGAAGGCGGCGCTGCGGCTTTGGCGACGGCTTCCGGACACTCCGCGCAATTCATCGCCATTAACAACATCGCCGCCATGGGCGATAACTTCGTCACCACTTCGCACCTCTACGGTGGCTCCTACAACCAGTTCAAGAACGCGTTCAAAGGCATCGGCGTCGAGGCCCGCTTCGCGGATGGCGTGAAGGTGGAGAGCTATGAGCCTCTGATCGATGCGAGGACCAAGGCCATCTATTTGGAAACCATCGGCAATCCTGGTCTCACCGTGCCGGACTTTGCAGCCTTCGTCGCGCTGGCAAAGAAACACGACCTGCCCCTGATCGTGGACAACACCTTCGGCGCTGGCGGTGCCATTTGCCAGCCGCTGAAACACGGCGCGCACGTCATTGTCGAGTCCGCCACCAAGTGGATCGGCGGACATGGCACCAGCATGGGCGGTGTCATCGTCGATGCGGGCACCTTTAACTGGGGCAACGGCAAGTATCCGCAGTTCACCTCTCCCTCAGCCAGCTATCACGGCATGGTATTGAACGATATCTTCGGCTTCGGCGGCCCCTTCGGAAACATCCAGTTCATCATCCGCTGCCGCGTCGAAGGCCTGCGCGACTGGGGTCCATGCCAAAGCCCGTTCAACTCGTTCATGCTGCTGCAAGGGCTGGAGACACTCTCCCTGCGCGTCGAGCGCACCTGCGAGAACGCCCTCGCGCTCGCGCAGTGGCTGTCCGCGCATCCGGACGTCGAGTCTGTGAACTATCCCGGCCTCGCCAGCCATCCCACGCACGCAGCGGCCAAAAAGTATCTCACCCGCGGCTTCGGCGGCGTCTTGTCCTTCGTGCTCAAGGGCGACCGTGCCCGCGCCGAGAAGTTCGTGAACAGCCTCAAGCTCATCTCGCATCTCGCCAACGTCGGCGATGCCAAAACGCTGATCATTCATCCCGCCTCCACCACCCACTCACAACTTTCCGCCACCGAGCAAACCTCCGCCGGCGTGCTGCCCGGCATGTTGCGCATCTCCCTCGGCATCGAGCACATTGACGATATCATGGCGGACATCACGGCGGCGTTGAAAGTATAAGGTTGGGCAGAAGATTGCGTGGGGCCGTTTCCGGGGTGATTTCCCGGTCATTACCGCCCCTGGGATTACTTCTCGGAGATGGGCCTCGCCAGTCTCGCTCAGGAACGGCTTCGGCTCGCTCAGGAGCGGATGGCTTCAGGAACTGCCAGCCATCCCGACGTGATCGAAGCAGAGGGAACACCGTCGCCGAAGCGGTGCGCAATCCGGTGAAACAGACCGAGGCCTGATGCCGCAGATATTTCAAAATTTGCTGTCTGATTTTTTCCTGATCGAGCCGTTACTCCGGTGAGATGATGCTGCCTGCCTCCAATTTCGATGAAGCGGTCGTCGTTCCCTCCACCACGGGAACGGATGACGCCGCGATGCTCCGGGCATGGGCGACGAACGGCAGTGAGACCGCCTTCCGCCAGTTGACGGACAAGTATATCAACCTTGTCTTTTCAATCGCTTCGCGAGGCGTGGCCGGTCGGCGTGAACTCGCGGAGGAGGTCACGCAAAATGTGTTCGCCCTGCTGGCGCGCAAGGCAGCGCATCTCGAAGCGCACCCGTCAATTTGCGGCTGGCTCTATCAGACTGCAGTGCTTGAAGCAAAGGGTACTGCCCGTCGCGAACTCAAACGTCTCGAAAAAATGAAGCACCTCTCCAACGATGAAGGCGGGTCGGCTCATGCATCACGGGATCCCTGGGCCGACGCTCTGCTTCATCTGGACGATGCCATGAACCACTTGAGCCCGGCCGAACGGCAACTGCTGCTGCTGCGCTTTTACGAGGGACGCGGACTGAGGGATATCGCCGCCAGCCTCGGCCGGACGGAGGCCGCAGTGCAACGGCAGGGGCATCGCACGCTGGAAAAACTCCGGCATCTGCTGAGTTGCCGTGGTGCCGCAGTCCCGGCCGCAGCACTGGCTTCGGGGCTTGCCGGGCAGCTTTCACACGCCGCCCCGGCCGGCATGGCAAGCGCAGTCGCCCACGCCGCTCCCCTCGCTGCCAAATCTCTTTCCGCCGCCACCGTTTTTTCCAACACACTGCTCACCATGTCATCTGTAAAATCCATCACGACAGGGGCCGCCATCCTGCTCGTTGCCGTGCCCGTCAGTTACCAATGGATCGAACACCGGCGCCTTGCCTCCGGGGTTCACACTCTCGAGCAGCAGGCGGCGGGGCTTAGCGAAGCCGGCTCGCCGCAGCCGCAGGTGGCCCGGTCAGGTGCGAGCGGGCAGCCGGTCGTCACATCCACACCGCCGCCGTCCGGAAAAGGGCCGCATCAACTGAATGCCCGCGAATTGCTCGCGAGGTTCGAAGCCATTGGATCGGGTTCCTCCGGGCAATTCAACGCACTGCTCCGGAGCATCACTGATCTGCCGCTGGAAGAAAAAGCAGCACTCCTGCTGGAACTCAGAAACCTTGAATCCCAGGCAAAACATTCCGTGATGGACGCCCTGCTGGCAAAACTAACGGAACAGGATCCGGAGTTCGCCGCCGGATTTGTCCTGAAGAACCATTTTCCGCCCTACCAGATTTCGCGGGTCGGCAGCGTCTGGGGGAGCCGGGAGCCGGAAGCCGCGCTGGCGTGGCTGGACCGGCAAATGGCCGCGGGTGCATTTTTCTCAGACCCCACCCTCGCCGGCGGGACAGAGTCGGCGTTGCGGGCGGGAATCATTGGCGGGTTGGCCTCAAAGGACTGGCCTCGCGCCGCAGTGATGGTGCAGGGACTGCCGGCGGAGGCTCAGGGCTACGCCGCCTATCCAATGGTGGCCGGCTTTCTGGCAACCAAAGGGGAACCCGAAGCCTTCGCCGCTTTTGCCCAAAAGCTGGCACCAGCCCCCGCCGCTGCCGCCACCAAGGCCTACGCCGGTCAACTCCGGGCCAATCGGACGCCGCAAATTGCTGAACGCCTCCTAACTGATCCGGCTGTCAGCCCGGATGTGAGGAACAGCGTGGTTCTCGGCTTGCTGGACGCGGAGGATCCTGACGAATGGAAGACCAGCCTCCCCCGATTAATGGAACTGTCGGACGATGCCCACCGGTCCGGCAACGTAAAAAAATGGTTTGAGTGGTGGTCGGTTCAGCGGGCCGATGCTGCGGGTGCCTTCATTGACGCCTTGCCTGCCGATGCCCCGGAGCGGGACTTCGCTCTCGCAGGCCAGGCCGCGCAACTGGCCCGGAATAATCGCGGGGCGGTCGCAAGGGAACGGGCAGCGCAGATCAGCGACGTAACCCTGCGCTCCGAAACGCTAACGGCGATCAGCAGCGAAGAACCGCCAAATATCAATCCCGACGGCCGTTCCACGCCAGGCCGGCAGGCCACCGATGAACAACCCTCGGTCGCTCCGGTCCGCTGACGGCAAACTCCACCGCTCCACCATGCGACGCCTCTTCTGCTGGCCTGTCATCATTATCGCCCTCGGCCTTGGTCTCTGGGCATGGCAGTGGCAGGCCACCCGCCGGCTTTCGCAGCGTGCGGTTGACCTTACCACCCGGCTTAAGGCCGCCTCAGCCGGTGCCCCAGCCTCGCCGGCCAAAGCCGCATTGGCCCACGCCGCGGCGCAACCCGTCGCGGTGCCTGGCAGCGGAATGGATAGGCTCAAAGTGTGGCAGCAGAGAAACGCCGCCGTGTTTTCGGAAATGACCGGCCTCCGCCACCAATGGCGGGCGCTGAATCCGGCAGGTGACGAAGCCGCCACCGCACCCCTGGCGGCCCGCATGCGCGAATTGCAGGAAAAAGTGAATGCCATGATCGAATCCGACGACGCGGCGCGCGTGATGTTCGATGCGTTTCTCGAAGTCAATCCCACAGCCAGGGATGCGAATGGAGAGGTGAGCCTCGTGGCGTAAATCCTCGGCCACCGGCTTCTGGAAAACCAGCCGGGGGCCTTGCTGGATCTGCAAACCCCGGGCCGGGCGGACCTCGGCGTTGTCGCCGCACTGGCCCGCGTCGTTGAAATGGACCCCGCGCACGCGAACTCATGGATGCGTGCCGATGCCACACGGATGACGAACCCCGACCTCCTCAAGCTGTGGCTCGGTGGTCTCGCCGCTCATGATCCCGCCTCTGCGCTCGCCGCGCTGGACGGGATCACAGCCATTGATCTCCGGGCCGCCCTTGCCGGCATCCCGGCCGTGGCCTCACACCTGCGCACCAATGACGAGCGACTGATCCTGCTGAAACACTGCGCAGCCGAACCGGATGTGGCCCGGCGCACTGAACTGGTGCAGGCAGTGCTCGGAAAAGTCAGCACGTTCGCAGAGGCCAGTGATTTGTTCACCGGCCTTGAGTTGCCGGGCACCGCGAAAGATCAAATCGCCGCTGGCATCGCCACCAGGAACCTAACTGATGATCCCGCAAGCCGGGGCGACTGGCTGCTTGGGCAAACCACCGCTGAGGGCCGCCCTGAAGCCCTTCGACAGTTCGTCACCTCATGGACCCGGGCCGACTACAATGCCGCAGGCCGCTGGCTGGGAAAGCTGCCCGCCGGCCCCGATCGCGATACCGCCGTCGCGGACTTCGCCGGGCTCATCCGCGATCTCGATCCCGAAGCCGCACTCTCCTGGGCTTCTGTCGTCTCCGACCCGGCGCTTCGCCAACACACTCTGGAAAAAGTCCGCGGCATTAAAATCAGCCCTGACTAACTGAGATCTGTCGTCTTCCGATCAATCATTGCGGCGAACTGAGGAGACCAACCGGACTGCGTTTCCCCGCGGTGATCCAATACGGCAGCACGAATCTCCTTCTTGTCCCGGCGTTCCTCAAGGCATCGCGAAATGTAATTGGTAGGAACCGCTCGCGCCATCGAAACCATCCACGGCGACCTGGCAGGTCACTCCGGTTATCGCCTCGAACGCGACGCGGCTGGTAAGATTGCCGCCGGCGTCGTCATCGGCGGCGATCAGGGCAAGCTGAAGCAGCGGCGAACCGCCGTAAACGGCCAGCAAGGTGTCAAAGGAACTGCCGATGGTGGAAACGGTTACCATGCCGCTGGACGGCGCGGTCCAACTCCACCACAATGAGGCACCGCCGTGATTAAAAATCCTTGCACCTCATCGCGCCGCACTGTTGGAGCGCACGGCATCGGAGTGCGCTCTGGCCGTTATTCAGGATACCACCGAACTGGATTTCACCCGCATGAAACACATGCAGGGCAACGGGCCGCTCAATGAGGAAAACCGCCGCGGACTTTTGCTGCACTCGTCCTGTGTGGTGAGCGAAGAGGGATTGCCGCTGGCGGTGTGGGATGCGCAATTCATGGCCCGCAGCGATGCGGAGTTCCGCGGCGCGGCCAGGCGCAAACATCTGCCCATGGAGCAGAAGGAAAGCTACCGGTGGGTGGAGGGATATCGCCACGCTCAGGCCCTGGCGCAGGAACTGCCGGACTGTGAAGAGTTTTCCATCAGCGACCGCCAGGGCAGTTGATCCCGACCGGCGGGGAACCGAACCCCAAAACGGCAAACTCTCACGGGACTTCAAATTTGCCTGCATTTCGAACAATCCCTAACTATTCACACCCGCGGGCGATCGACGCCGGCGGAATCGCCGTTCGTTTCCGGCCCTCCGCTGCGGTCATCACTTTCCTGCGGTCATTCTTCGGCAATTCAGAAAGTTCGGCGGCGATGATCACGGCTTTGGTGACGCCGGGGGCGCGCAGCGCCCGCGCTTCGTTTTAACCGTGGGCCTTGATCTCGCCGCCGTGAAAGTTCCTGAGGGTAATCACGGAGATCTCCGGCCTTCCGCTTTTTGATGATTCCGGTCCGCACCGGATTGAGGTGGATGAAATCCATTTGAGCGGGAAAAGCCTAATGAGTGCTGCGCGCGGTGCGTTCGCTGGAGGAACTCAACACCGGTTCTTATGAAACACTCCTTTCCCGACAACCAACACCTTGAAGATGAAGTCGAAGACATGCGGCTTACGACCAGGAATGGAGGAAAGCGAAGATCCGGTCTTTGGCAAACTCTGGGCGGCGGATCGCTCACGGTGAGCATCATGGTGCATGGCCTGTTTGTGATCATCGCCCTGCTCATCATCTGGCGCACGGTGGTGGAGCCCGCGGCGGTGCCGGCTCAATTTGTCCCTGGAGGCGGAGGCGGAGGCGGCATCGGTGAGAAGAAGGCGGCGCAGAAAAGACGCGCGGTGAGTCATGCCCAGCCGTCGCGGAAACTCGAGGCGGTCAGTGGTTCAACCTTCAAGGTGCCTGACGCCGCGGCTCAACTGGTTTCGATGCCGGCCCTGCAGTCCCTGCCGATGGGTGGAGGCGGCAGCGGGCGCGGCAACGGCGGAGGTGACGGCGATGGCATCGGTGACAGCATCGGCAAACTCCTCGGACGAGGAACCGGCCCGGGTCCTTATCCCGGACATGTTTCCCTGCCGCCTGACATCCGCGGCCGCTGCTCTCCGGCGGAGCGTGCGCAGAAAATGGAGGAGAACGGCGGCAGTGAACCGTGCGAGGCCGCGGTCACGCTGAGCCTCAGATGGCTCAGGGATCACCAAAACAAAGACGGTTCGTGGGGCGAATCCCACAAGGGAGGCATGACCGGTCTGGCGCTGCTCGCTTTCCTCGGTCACTGCGAAACACCGGAGTCGCCGGTCTATGGTGAGACCGTTCTCAGGGGCCTGACGTATCTCATGGAATTGGGCGCAAAAAACAAACCACCGTTCGACGGCGTCTATTCAGAGAAGCCCGCTTCCAACAGCAGCACCTATGAACACGGCATCGCTGCCTATGCGATGGGCGAGATGTATTCCTTCTCCAAGCTGGGCCCAGGGCCGGTCCCGGGACTGCGCGAGAGCTTTGAGCGTGGTGCCGCCGTCATCATTGAACGGCAGACCCCCCGCGGCGCATGGGGCTATAAGGAAGGGATCGGATACGATCCCTATGGCCGCGATGACTTGTCAGTCACCGGTTGGCAGTTCCAGGCCCTCAAAGCCGCGCGCCACACCGGCCTGAAAATTGCGGGACTCTCTTCCGCCGTCAAAAATGTGGAGAAGTATCTCGAGAGTGTGCAGACGCCCGATGGCGGATTCGGAAATCCTGACCGTGCGCAGCATTATAACCAGTGGAACCTCACCGGAGCGGCCCTGCTCGGTCTGCAAACGATGGGGAACGGCAATACCGGGATGGTTAACAAGGGCGTCCGCTGGCTGGTGAATCAGACAGAGAAGGAACCACTGGAC
>JANNVM010000027.1:0-1844 GCA_031414455.1 Verrucomicrobiota bacterium | reverse complement strand
GAGGGGCTTGGTGCCATGTTGCCTCCCCATGCGCGCATAGTTCCCGGGGTCAACCAGACTCCAACTCACCGCGATCATGCCGCTGATTCATATCCCTCATATTGTCAGGCTGGCGGAAGAGGTGGGATTCGAACCCACGGTTCCAAAAGAGAACTTTTTCTGTCAGGGGATTTGTTGATTTCCAAAGGGTTGCAGGCATTGGCGAAATCAAAAGTTGTCAGCGTTACTTGGAATTTGACTTGGATTTTTCCGGCGCATAGTGCGGCATGGCATCGAACTGGAAAGATGAACGGACCCCGTTTCGGGTGGCGGGCATCACGGCTTTTGTCAGGGGCGAGCGCGTGCAGGTGCAGAGAAGCACGGGCACGAAAGACAGGGCGCTGGCGGATAGGATCGCCAACGCGATGGAGGACGCAGCGCAGGGGCGCATGACGGCGGGCAAGGTGAGGGAGTTCCTGGACGGGCTGCCGGACACGCGGGCGCGGCGCGTGGCGGAACGCGGGTTTGACAGCTTGTTGCTCATGGTCACGGGCGCGGGCATAAAAGAGCAGAAGGGGCCAACCGCGCGCTCGTTCATCGCGGGCTGGTTGCGGCGCACGGCGGCAGAGATTTCACCGAGCACGCGGCACAAGTATGGTCTGACTGCCCGCCTCTTTCTCGAAAGCCTGGGGCCGCTGGCGGATGACGAAATGCACCGGATCACCGAGGCGCACGTTGTCAGGTTCCGCGATGCGCAGGCGGAACGGGTTGCCGTTGCTACGGCGAACCTGTTTTCCAAGATCGTGCGGTTCATGCTGGGGGCGGCGGAAGCGGCGGGCGCAGTGGTGAAGAATCCGGCACGGCACGTGAAGCCGTTGAAGACATCGCGCGGATCCGCGCGGCGGGCGTTCACCCTGCCGGAAATGCAGCGACTGCTGGCCGTGGCGGATGATGAATGGCGCAGCATGATCCTTTTCGGCTTCTACCGGAACGGCTGGGCGACCTCGCGTCGGCACGGTGGCAGCAGATAGATTTGCAGGCGGGTGTTTTCACCTACACCAGCCGCAAGACGCAGCAGACGGCCATCGTGTCCCTGTCGCGCGTGCTGCGCGAGCATGTGGAGAAAATGCCGGCGGGCGATGACCCGGCGCAGCCGTTGCACCCGCGGGCGTTTGCCGCGTGGAGCCTGCGGCAGAAATCGAATACCGTGAGCAACAGTTTCGGTGAACTGCTGGCGGCGGCGGGACTCGTTGCCGAGCGACCGCGGGCGAAGAAGGAGGACGGCAAGGGAAGGTCCGCACGGCGCGAGGCCTGCGACCTGAGCTTTCACTGCCTGCGGCACACCACGGTTTCCCTGCTGAAATCCGCCGGCGTGTCGGATGCCGTGGCGCGGGACATCGCGGGGCACGAAAGCGCGGAAGTCTCGCGCCTCTACACTCACATCGAGGACGGCGTGAAGCGGGAGGCGCTGGACCGCCTGCCGGACCTCACACGGGCCGTGGTGGCGACGGTAGCCGCAGAAGCCACGGCAGCGACCGGAACGGGCACGGCAGCGAACCAGAAGCCCGGCAAGGCATGAAACCGCCACCTCGCCAGACATGCGCCCGCAGAGAGAGGGATAATCTCTCTCCTTCTCTGCCGCCCGGTCCTGTCTTTTTCCTGACGCTTCTCTGCCGGGGGAGTTTTTCCCGGAGGACTTCCCGCCCCCGTGCGGCTGCGTCCTCACTGTCAGGGTTTTCCGCCCGGCGCGGCGCTTCCGGGCACGGCGGCGGCGGAAGTTTCCTCCGGCCTGCTCTCCCCTATGGAATGCCGGGCGGAATGGAACGGCGGCTTTTGCATCGCGGCGCGGACAGTGAAGGGAGGGG
>JANNVM010000026.1:0-2304 GCA_031414455.1 Verrucomicrobiota bacterium | reverse complement strand
CCGCTTCAAGTCGCTGGGTGACTTCGATGCCGCCATGCTGGCGCTCGCCGGCCCTGACTGGATGGAGGAACGCCCGGCGCTCATCAAAGCCGATGACGGCGACAAAGTCCTCGCCTTCCGCCGCGGCCGCCGCGTCTTCGTTTTCAACTTCCACCCCGGCCGCTCCTACACCGGCTACGGCATCTCCGTTCCCGCGGGAGCCTACCGCCTCGCCCTGAGCACCGACGATCCGCGCTTCGACGGCTGGGACCGGGTGTCCGCCGCAGAACCCTATCCAACCATGGAATCCGGCGGCCGGTTCTGGCTGAACACCTATCTTCCCGCGCGCACCGGGCTGGTCTTTGAAATGGTGTAGTGCTCTCCAGTCAAGCCCGGCTCAATTCACCGGCAACGAGGAATTTTCTCGCAAAATAAGAGCCTTTTTCTGATTCTATGGAACCTTGTTCGCCGCCATGCCTGCCGGACCCGCCTCATCATTCGCGCTCAACCGATTCATCGGTGCGTTGGGGGCTGTATTGCTGCTCACAATCGTGGGCTGTCTTGTCTGGCCGCACGGGAGAGAGGCGGCCAGTCAGCGCAGGGCCGCAGCTTCCTCGCCGGAGCCGGAGCCGCAACCGGTGACACCGGCGGGGCGGCCTGAGCAAATTTCACCCGGCAGCGATGGGGTGCGGGACACGCCCGTCCTGCCGCCGGCAGAACTGACTGCGCCGCCAGGTGCTGTCCGGGTGAAGTCACCAGGGCCAGTGGCCGTGAGCCCCCCGGCACCGCATTCTTCCGTTTCACCTTCCGACTCCCACCGTCCGCCGCCATGAAGCCGATCCTGTCCTTTCTCTCCGCTGCCCTTCTGCTGCTCACCAACGGGCCCGCCTCTGCCGTGGATTCTCCCGCGCCGAACTGGCTCTACCGCACCAACATGGCCGTCGAGACCGCGGCCGAGCGCACGTTCGATGACGACACCAAGACATATTTGATGACCTCCATTCCGCCGGATACGACGGGCGCGGTCTCGCCGGAGCAGCAGGTCACGGCCACCAATGATCTCGTGCGTGTCTTTGACCGCGGGCGAAAACTGCTCGGCTGGAACTGGATGTATTCGTGGTGGAAGGATCATAACACTTCCGATCCACTGGCTGCGGACCGGACTTATTTCGATCCGCGCGTCTGCTATGATCCGGTGGCACAGCGGTGGTATTCCTATGCCTCGTCCTACACGGACCGGGATTCCCTGTCGGATTCCGCGGCGCATCTTGCGGTGTCGGAGACGAAGGATTTCCTCGGTGAATGGCGCGTGTGGACAATTAAGACCACGGACCTTGGCGCGAAGTTCAGCACCAAGTGGTTCGACCAGCCGCGGCTGGGATTTGGCGCTGGCATGGTGGCGGTGGCGGTGACGATGCTGCAGCGCAGTTCGCCGTGGGGCGATGTGGACGAAGGCGTGACGGATTCCCCCAAAGGCATGGCCGTCATTGTGCTCAGCGATCTTGTGAATTCAGCCGGCACCGTCCAGGGCACCCTGACGCTGTTCTCGCCGAATACTTTTCCATTCAGCAACACCGGCGTGCTCTGCCCGGCGCAGACCTACGGCAGCAATTCGCGGCTCTACATGGCCAGCGTGCATAATTACAGTCTCGGGCTGTATGCGCTAACGGCGCTGCGCAAAAGCAATGGAGTGGTAGTCGCGGACAAGAACTTCGCCGCCGTGGACGCCATCAGCGGATTCACTATCAGCAACCTGCCGGCGGCGAGCGGCGGCGGTTACGCCCCGCAGAATGGCAGCACCTACAAACTGGAGGTGAAAACCGGCGTGGTGGAGAACGCCTGCTACCGGAACGGCTCGCTGTGGTTCACGCAGTGTGTATATGGGAAAAAGAATGCCGCCGATGCCGCCACCACTCACGCCCACTGGATGCGTGTGGCGGTCAGCGCGGGGAACTCGACGCCCTCCGTGCTGGGCGAGGGGCTGGTGGGCAGCCCGTCCGTCTGGCTGCTCTATCCGTCCATCTGCGCCAACAAGAACAACGACGCGCTGCTCGGCTACACCCAGTGCTCGTCGTCCACCTATCCGTCCGCGGCCTACAGTTTCCGCTACGGAACGGACAGCGCGAACACCATGCAAAACGGACGTATCTTCGCCACCGGCCAGACAGTTCACTACGAAACCTTTACCGGCACCCGCAACCGCTGGGGTGACTACAGCGCCACCGTGGTGGACCCGTCCGATGACACCGCCCTGATGACATTTCAGGAGTATGAGGAAACCGCTTCGCCGGACCCGCCGTTCGGCAGCAGCTACGACGAATACCC
>JANNVM010000025.1:0-2693 GCA_031414455.1 Verrucomicrobiota bacterium | reverse complement strand
CCGGCCATGACGGCGACGATGAACGGGCGCGGATCGCAGCCGAGGTCCACGCCGAGCTGGATGGCGAGAGGCGCGAGCAGGGCGGCTACCGCATTGTTGCTGAGCAGTTCCGTGAGCACGATCGTAAGGAGCAGCACGGCGGAGATGATGAGCCGCTTGTCCCAGGTTCCGACGACGGACATGAGACTGTGGACGATGGTCTTCGCCGCGCCGGTGCGGTCCATGGCGATCCCCAGCCCCAGCGTGCCGAGGATCATGACCACGATTCGCCATTCCACGGCGCCATAGATTTCGTCTTTCTTCAAACACCCGCCGCCCACGACGAGGAGCGCGCCGCCAAGCGCCACCCACTCAAACGGAATGCTTTCGAAGGCCCCCAGCACCACCACGAGCAACAGCGCCGCCATGGCCACCCAGGAGCGTCCCTGGCGAAAATCCTGAGCACCTGCAGTGCCGGTGCTTTTCCGCGGCTGGACTTCACTAAGATTGATAAAGTCGCCGCTGGCGAAGAGTTCGCTCATCCGCTCCTTCGATCCTTCGAGCAGGAGCGTGTCGCCGACCTCCAGTTGCAGGTGCTCGAAGTGTTCGCGCTGATTTTCACCGCCGCGGTGCAGCGCCATAATGAGCACCCCGAACTGCTGCCGGAAGTTCGCCTCCGCGAGACTGCGCCCGGTGAGGCCGGAATTCGGCCCGATCATTCCCTCCATGACCACGGCCTTCTCCGTATGCACATAGCTGAGGCCCAGCCCGGTCTTCACCGATTTTTCGATGAAGTCCGGATCGCTGCGCGAGAGGTGGCATTTCAGGATGACACGGTCGCCGGCTTCGAAGATGAAATCGTTGAGCGACTCCTCCACGCGATTGCCGCTGCGGCGCACTTCGATGAGGCGCAGTTTTTTCATGCCGCCGAGCGGGCTCTCGCCGAGCCGCCGGCCCGCGAGAGGTGAGTCCGCACCCACGATGGCCGCGATGAGCACTTCGCCGGTGCTCTCGCTGTCAATGAGCATGGCCAGGCTGGCGCGGTCCGGCAGCAGGCGGTGGGCGAAAAGCAGCATGAAGACGAGGGTGCCTGCGGCCAGCACGAGGCCGAGCGGCGTGATTTCGAACATGGAGAAAGCCGGCAGTCCCTTTTGTTTGACGATGCCGTTGACCACAAGATTGGTGCTCGTGCCAATGATCGTGCAGAGGCCGCCGGCGATGGCGAAGTAGGACAACGGAATCAGAAAGCGGGATGGCACGAGCTGCCGCCGCCGGCACAGTCCGAGGACCATGGGAATGAAAACGACGACGACTGTGGTGTTGTTGAGGAATGCACTGATGGTGATGGCGAGAACCCCCAGCGCCAGCATCGTGCGCCGCCCGCCGCCGCCTGCGATGCGCTCGAACCATCGCCCCATCACTTCCACGAGCCCCGTGCGCTCCACCGCCGCCCCGATAATGAACATGAAGGTTACGGTTAGGATCGCGTTGTTGCCGAAGATGCCGCCGAGGATCTTGAGCTGTTCATCCCGGACAGCCGGTGCAAGGATGGGCGCGCCGTTGATCGGCACCACCAGCAGCAGGAACAGCACGCCCATGGACACGATGTCCGGCGGGATCTTTTCCCAGATAAACATCCCCACCGTGACGAGCACGAGGATGCAGACGAATAGTTGATCAGCAGGCATGGCGGAAATTCAGCAGATGTCAGGCCACCATGCCGTTCCGCGGCATCGTCAGGAATCCGAATGAAGGATCAGCCGTCCGCGCGACCGGTTCATGGAACCGTTGGCTGAGGACGGAAGGAAACGAGGCAAGGGCCGCCCGGCGCGCGGCTTCGCGCCGGGCGCTGCCCGGGGGGCGGTGTTCGGCAACAGGCCTGGCCGTGAGACGGGAGCGAGTGGCGGTATTTAGGGAGGTATCGGTCATGTTCCTGCAAAGGCTACGGACGTCCGGGATTTCCGTCCAGCGCTGAATGGAAACGGTGTCGCCTGCCGTGTGCCGGAACCGGCGGCGGCGAACGCAGTGCGGGCGCAGGCTCCCGGACGGGGGCCTCGAAATACCCTGACACTTCCAGGATATCCCGCGCCGGGTGATGCACAGTCCACCTTGCTCCCGTGTAAAACCCGGCGACTGGCGGCGTATCAATCCGGCGGCGCCTCCGCCAGCACCCGTGTCATCCGCCCCTGACTCTCCTCATCCATGCAAGATTCCTCCTCTCTGATTTCCTCCCGGCTCTCCCGGCGCTCGTTTCTGAAAACATCCTCGGCGCTGATGGGCGGGCTCCCGCTCACAGGAATGGCCGGGGGGACGCCGGGGGAAGCGAATGGGCCGCTGATGGCCTATGTGGGCACGTTCAGTTCTCCTCTCCGCGACGTGCTGCCGACGCAGGTGGACCTGCCTCCCGGCAATGGACGCGGCATTCATCTGTTTCAGGTGGACCGTGCTACCGGGGCCATGACTCCATGCGGCGTGCAGGAAATGGGCAACAGCCCCAGCGGCCTCGTTGTGAACGCCGCCGGAACCCGCCTGTATTCCGCCAATGAGACCGACCGGACAGGCAAAGACAATGAGGGGACGGTCAGTGCCTTCGCCATCAACCGGGCGGACGGTCAGTTAAAACTGCTCAACACCGTCAGTTCCGGTGGTGCCGGGCCCACTTATGTCAGCGTCCATCCGTCCGGACGGTTCGTGCTGGTGGCCAATTATTTCGG
>JANNVM010000024.1:0-15928 GCA_031414455.1 Verrucomicrobiota bacterium | reverse complement strand
CGGTCGCAAAGGAGACGGCCACCCCGGAGCCGAAGTCCTCTGGCGCGGCTTGCTCAAACTCGACGCCATCACCGAGGCCTGGCGCCGGTTTCACCCTGTCAATATTTGTGGATAAAGATCAGGACAAGTCTCCGCAGTCCAGGGTGCCTGCGGCGCGGCAGATGGGCTCATTCCACTTCCCCGCGGATCAGGATGTCTGAGGCTCTTCGCTCATAATTGGCTAGCCATATTGGCTTCCATGACAGCTTCCCATCTGACTTCGTGGACGGCTACAATCCTAAACGGGCCGGGCTCAGAATTTAGGAATGCATCGGCTTCGAGCAGCCGCCGGGCTTCAATAATAGATTCGAGGAGGCAATATTCATTCACTGGTATCTTCTCAGCCAAACCGTTACAGGAAAGAGGCGAGCATTCGGGAGCGTTCCCAAGTGAATAGGTCACAATATCAATACCGCGGTGAACACTGGACTCCGGCAACGAAATTTGTGTCGGGAAGTGGTACGGGATGACTGGGCCCCAAAATGGTGGCTTTACAACATAATCAAACTGCTCCTCCAAAGCTTCATAGAAAAAAAGTCTGATTTCTTTCAGGTCAATGCCGCGACTGGCCGCGATCTCTCGAATAAACCCCGGTGAATCCAGCATCCAGAATCCGTTGTGCTTCCATTCCTGAATGTAATCGCAAAACTCTTTCGAGATGCAATAACTCACCGAGAGGATTTCCTCCACATGGGGAGCTTTAAGCCAATCAGGCCTGCACTCGACGTGCTTGGCCATGAAACCAAGCGGCACCATGCTTGGTGATAACCCGCCGGGGTTCATACCCCCGCCATCTCCCGCACCTCAAACACCTCCCGGGCATCGGCCACGGCTCCGGTCACGGCGGCGGCGGCGACCATGACGGGGCTCATGAGGATGGTGCGGCCGGTGGGGCTGCCCTGACGGCCTTTGAAGTTTCGGTTCGAGGATGAAGCGCAGAGCTGGTCGCCGATGAGTTTGTCAGGATTCATCGCGAGGCACATGGAGCAGCCGGCACCGCGCCATTCGAAGCCGGCGTCGGTGAAGACTTTGTCGAGGCCTTCGTTGCGGCAGAGCACGTCCACGATCTGACTGCCGGGAACGGCGATGGCTTTGACTCCGGCGGCGACGTGGCGGCCTTTGAGATATTTGGCCACTTCGCGGAAGTCGCTGAGGCGGCCGTTCGTACAGGAGCCGACGAAGGCGACGTCTATCTTCGTGCCTTTGATCGGGGCGCCGGCGGGGAGCTTCATGTATTCGAGCGCCTCGACGATGCTGGCGCGCTCGTTTTCGCTGCGGGCATTGGCGGGATCGGGCACGATACTGTCGATGTTGAATCCCTGGTCCGGGCTGATGCCCCATGTCACTGTGGGCGAGATATCTTCGGCGCGGATGTTGACGATATCATCGAAGACCGCGTCCCCGTCGCTGGCGAACGATTTCCATTTCTCCACGGCGGCATCCCATTCCGGGCCGGTCGGGCAGTAGGGACGGCCTTTGAGATAGGCGAAGGTCGTCTCGTCAGGATTGATGTAACCGCAGCGCGCGCCGCCTTCGATGGACATGTTGCAGACGGTCATGCGCTCTTCGAGGGAAAAGCCGGTGATGGTGGTGCCGCCGTATTCGTAGGCATAGCCGATGCCGCCTTTGGCCCCGAGCTGCGCGATGATGTGGAGGATGACGTCCTTGGCATAAACGCCAGGGCGCAGCTTGCCGTCCACATTGATGCGGCGGACCTTCGCCTTGCTCATGGCGATGGTTTGCGTGGCCAGCACATCACGGACCTGAGTGGTGCCGATGCCGAACGCGATGGCTCCAAACGCACCGTGCGTGGCGGTGTGCGAATCACCGCAGGCGATCGTGGTACCCGGCTGCGTGATGCCCTGCTCGGGACCGACGACGTGGACGATGCCCTGCTTGCCGCTGCTGAGGTCAAAATAGGTGATGCCAAAGTCCACGGCATTGCGGCGCATTTCCTTGATCATCTCCGCGGCGAGCGGGTCGGAGAACGGCTCCACCTGGCTGTCGGTCGGCACGATGTGGTCCACCGTGGCGAACGTGCGGTGCGGATACTTCACCTTCAGGCCGAGGTCGCGCAGCATGCCGAACGCCTGCGGGCTGGTGACCTCGTGAATGAGGTGCGTGCCGATGAGGAGTTGCGTTTGCCCGTTAGGGAGTTTGCGCACGGTGTGCGCGGCCCATACTTTTTCGAAGAGTGTCTTGCCCATGTGGTTTCCTTGGAGGTGAAGACGCCGACCGTATCACCCGTGTTCCCGGTGGCAAGGGGCCGCGTGGAAAAACAGGAGGAGAATTTTGAACAGGAGATCGCAGAGGAAACAGAGGCTCCGACAGAGAGGTTTTGGCAGAAAGGAACCACAGTCAGCAGAAGGCTCCGTCGCCCTCTCCTGCTCTCTGCTCCCTCAGTTTCCTCCTGTTCAAAAGCTCACCAACCCAAGCCTACCTCCGCCGGCCCTTTCCCGGGAAATAGCCGCCGGGCATTCCGGGGCCGCCGCCGCGGGGGAGTTTCGGCATTCCGCCACCCATGCCTGGCATGCCGCCCATGCCACCCATGCCACCCATTCCCGGCATTCCGCCACCGCCGCCGCCCATCATGCCCATGAGACCGGCCATCTTGCCTTTGTCCTTCATCATGGCGCGCATCTGCTGGAACTGTTTGAGGAACTGATTGAGGTCATTAACCGTGTTGCCGCTGCCCGCGGCGATGCGCTTGCGGCGGCCGCCGTTGATGATCTCCGGGCGTTTCCGCTCTTTCGGGGTCATGCTGAGGATCATGGCTTCAACGCGCTTGATCTTGTCATCGCCGTCCGACTCCTTCATCTGCTCCTTCATCGCTTTGATTTGTTTGCCCACGCCGGGAATGAGGCTCAGAAGGCCCATCATGCCGCCGCCCTGGGTGAGTTTCTTCATCATCTTCAACTGATCGAGGAAGTCGGTAAAGTTGAAATCCGACGACATCATCCTATCCATTGTCTTCATCGCCTGCTCCTCGTCGATGACCTCCGCGGCGCGCTCCACGAGGCCCACGATGTCGCCCATGCCGAGAATGCGCTGCGCCATGCGGTCGGGCACAAAGGCATCGAGTTGTTCCATCTTTTCACCGGTACCGGCGAATTTAATAGGCCGCTGGGTGACGCTGCGCATGGAGAGCGCCGCACCGCCGCGGGCATCGCCGTCGAGTTTGGTGAGAATAATGCCGGTGACGCCGACGGCATCGTTGAACGTCTTCGCCACGTTGACCGCCTGCATGCCAGTGGCGGCATCGGCCACGAGCAGGACTTCGCGCGGCTGGAGGAAGTCGCGCACCTCCTTGAGTTCCTTCACCAGCGCCTCGTCCACCTCCTGACGTCCGGCGGTGTCGAAAATCACGACATTCCATGTCTGCGACTCCAGCCACTTCAGTGAGGCCTTCACCGTTTTCAGCACGTTCGTCTCTCCGGGCTCGGGCTTGAAGACCGGCACGTCAATTTCCCGGGCCAGCGTCGCGAGCTGCTCAACGGCCGCCGGACGGTAAAGGTCGCAGGCGACGAGAACCGGGCGGCGGCCCTCCTTTTTAAGCTTTAGAGCGAGTTTTGCCGACGTGGTCGTCTTTCCCGCTCCGTTCAGTCCGACGATGAGGATCCGTGCGGGGGCGGTAAGGTCCAGTTCCGCCGCATCGCCGCCGAGCAGGGCCGTGAGTTCGTCATGGAAGATTTTGACGATCTGCTCGCCGGGCTTCACGCCCTTGAGAACTTCCTCCCCCAGCGATTTCTCGCGCACATGAGCGATGAACTCCTTCGCCACCGTGAAGTCCACATCCGCCTCCAGAAGGGCCATGCGGACCTCGCGCAGGGCATCATTGATGTTACCTTCGCTGATCTTGCCGAGACCGCGCAGTTTGCGGAAGACGTTGTCCAATTTGTCTGTGAGAGCGCCGAACATGGTGGGTAGTGGGGAAAATGGGGGCGACCCATCCATGCGGCACGCTCGAAGTGCAAAGGGAACCATGGCCCTCCGCAGATCCCCTTCCCCGCCCTGCGGGCTTCCCTGTTGCATTCAGGATTCCCGGACAGAAGGGACATGGCGTACACCGCGCCATTCCCTTCATGTCAGACATTCATCCCGATATCGCCAAACTCCTTGCCGCCGGCAAATTATCCGCGCACGCGGCAGTGAAACTCACTCAACTCCACCCTGGCGTATTCTGCCAGCACAAGAGCTGGGGCGTGGGCCGCGTCAATGCGTGGGAACTGTTTGACGACAAAGTGGTCATTGATTTCGAGGACCGGAAAGCTCACCCGATGAAGCTGGAGTTTGCCGCGAGTTCGCTGAATATCGTCGCCAACTCCCACATTCTCGCGCGCCGCTATGCCGATGCCGCGGCCCTGACGAAGCTTTCCCAGGAAGATCCGGTCGGCCTCGTGCGCGAAGTTCTGCTCAGCCACAACGGCAGCATGCTGCTCGACAATTTCGAGGCTGTCGTAAAGCCGAAGATCGTGAGCGAGGCCAAATTCAAGAACTGGTGGGAGGGCGCGAAGAAGCTGCTCAAGAGCAAGCCGGAGTTCATTGTCCCCGCCAAACGCACGCTGCCGCTGGAACTGCGCGGCGGCAATCTGAGCGCCGCTGACGCGCTGATGGACGACTTCCGCAAGGCCCGCGGCGTGAAAGGCAAGGCCAAGGCCCTCGAAGCCATCGCCCGCGACGTCACAATCTTCACCAAAGAGGGAGACCTTGCCGCGATCGTCAAGGAAGCCGACGAAGCCGCGAGTCAAAACATGCGGCTGCACACCGCCGAGGCGATTGATCTGCTGCTCGCCCGCGATGAACTGCGCGACAAGGTCCCGGCGCTCCATGCCGACGTATCGCCCTCACTTGCCGACGCGATGAAGGCCGACGGTCCGCGTCTCGCCGAATGTGTCGGTGGCCTCGCCGTCAGCAAACAACGCCGGGTGTTTGATGCCCTCGTGGACGCCGCCGGAGACGCCGGTGTGCAAAGCCTCCTGCCGCTGCTCAATAAACTAACCGTCCGCAGCATTCACGAACTCTGCACCGTTCTCATTGATAAATCCTATAACGGCCCGCTCTTCAATTTCATCAAAACCGGCATCCTGCACCGTTCGCTCTCCAGCGAAGTGCTCGTCTGGATCACCCGGGAACGCTCCGCTCTCTCCGCCGACATCTTCGGCCCGGAACTCTCCGGTGCCCTGCTCTCCGCGGTGGAGCGCGATCATTACGATGAGGAGAACCGGCGGGCCAACCGCGTGAAGGAAGCCCTCATCAACGACCGGGAACTCATCTCCGATCTCATCACCGGTGTCGAACTGCCCCAGGTCCGCAACTTCGCCCGCCAGCTCATGCTGAGCACCGCGGTGGACGAAATGGGCAAACGTTCGCTGCTCGCCCGCTTCATCAAGGTTTATCCGGAGATCGAGGAACTCATCCGTGAAGGCCAGAAAGACAAAGAGGAGCCGGAAGTGGCGCTCATCGTTTCATGGCCGAGCCTCGACGCCAAGAAAAAGTCCTACGACCACCTGACGAATGTGGAGATGCCGAAGAACCGTGAGGATATCAGCATCGCCCGCAGCTACGGCGACCTGCGCGAGAACTTCGAATACAAGTCCGCCAAGGAATACGCCCGCGTGCTCGCCCGCCGGAAATTTGAAATGGAGCGCGATCTTCAGCGCGCCCAGGGAACCGATTTCAAAGATGCGGTGACGGACAAAGTGAGCATCGGCAGCCGCGTTACCCTGCTCGACCTCGCTTCGAATGCCCCCGAGGAATACAGCATCCTCGGAGCGTGGGACACCGATGTGCCGAATCACGTCATCAGCTACCTCAGCGTCACCGCTGCCGCGATTCTGCATAAGACGACCGGCGAGGAGGTGGACCTTCCGACGGAGGAAACCAATACCGTCCGCCGCGTCCGCATCACCGGCATCAAACTGGCCAAAGTCCCGGTGTGATGCCCGGGCGGGCACCGCGCCCGGCCCTCCGGGACGCGGCATTGCCACGCCTTGCAATTTCCTCCGCAGAGGCGACAAAGACACCACGCCCCCCCCGCGGAGGATTCCCCTCCGGCAAGGCGGCACCGACCCACCGGCCATGATTGGCGACCTCATCAAGATTAGACCAGCGCAACTCGCCGAAACCCGCGGCAAGCGGCAGCGGAAGCCGTTGTTCAAGCGGCGCTGGTTCCACGTCCTCCTGCTCATCCTGCTGGCGGGCGGCGCGGCAGGATGGCTGGGACTCATCGCTTACCTGCGGCCATTCGAGGAAAAGGCAGAGACCTACGACCTGTCGCAAGTCGCCAGGCTGGAACAGAGCAGCATTCTGTTTGACAGGAACCGCGCGGAAATCGGCCGCCTCGCCAATGAGAACCGTGTGCTCATCCCCTTTTCTGATATGCCCGTGCATCTCATTGATGCCCTCATCTCCACGGAGGATCAGAGGTTCTGGAGTCATAAAGGTGTGGACTACTGGGGCATCGCCCGCGCGGCAAAAGACAACCTCCTTTCAGGCGAAATCAAGCAGGGTGCCAGCACCATCACGCAGCAACTCGCCCGAACCACCTACGGCCTGACAGATATTTCCCGGGAGCGGAAGATCCTCGAAATCTACCTCGCCATCCGCATCGAGAAAAAATACTCGAAGAGCCAGATCCTTGAGCACTACTTTAACCGCATTCCCCTTGGCAAAGGCTTCTACGGCATTGAGGCCGCGGCCCGGGGATACTTCAGCAAGCCGGCGAAGGACCTCACCAAATCGGAGGCTGCCACCATCGTCGGCCTGATTAAATCACCGCGCAACTACAACCCGATCAACAGCATTCCACTCGCCACCCGCGAACGGAACAAGGTCTTTGACCGCATGGTGTCGGAAAAGAAACTCGACAATGACGAGGGCGAGAAGTTGAAGAAAGAGCCGATTGCGATCAAGCCGGCGGAAATTACGCGGGCCACCGGTTACGTGCAGCATGAGGTGGAAGAGGAGGTGGACACCATCCTCGCCGGCATGGGCATTGAGGGCATCACCGGGAAGGGCTACAGAATCTTCACGACGATAGACGCCACCCTGCAGCAGGCCGCCGAGCAAAGCCTGTCCAAACGCCTGAACGAGATCGAGAACAGCAATGGTTATCCCGCCCGCGAGAAAATGGCGGACTATGCGTTAAAACTCGATGCCTTCACCAAAGCCAAACTGCCGGCGACAGAACGTCCGGTGCCGGCCTATCTCCAGGGCACAGTGCTTGCCGTGGACAATCTAACCGGCGGCGTGCTCGCACTCTGCGGCGGACGGGACTTTGGACAATCGCAGTACAACCGGGCAATGCTTACAAAACGTCCGGCGGGGACCGCGTTTGTCCCGTTCGTCTATACCGCCGCGTTTGAGGGCACCCACTTTCCCGGGAGCCGCATCACAGACCAGCCGATGGACAACACGAAGGTGATGATGGGTGCCGTCACGGGAACACTCGGGGAGTGGGGCACCGAGGGACTCGCCACCAAACACGACGAAACCACTTCGCTGCGCCGCGCCCTGATTCAGGGAAAAAACAACTGCGCCGCGCGTCTGGGCCTCGACATTGGTGTGAAAAAAGTCACCGACCTCTCCAAACGCGCCGGCCTCGGAGATCTGCCGCAGGACCCCTCCACCTTCCTCGGACGTCCCGAAGTCAGCCTGCACGACCTCACACTTGCTTATTCCATTTTTCCAAATGGCGGCGCGCGACCGGAGAAAACGTGGTTCGTCACCCGCATTGAGAAGCCGGACGGCGGCGTCCTCTATGAGCGCCCCGCAGCACCGAAACTGATCCCGGTCACCGACGCCGTGTCCGCATGGATGACACACAGTTGCCTTGAAGAATCGCTGCTTCTCGACATCGGCACTGCCTCCAATGCCGCCAAAGACTATGGACTGAACGACATCCCGGTCGCAGGCAAGACCGGTGCGCACATGAACAGCACCGACCTTTGGTTTGCCGGCTACAGCAGCCGCATCACCTGCGCCGTATGGATGGGGCTCGACAAGAAGGAGCCCATCTACCCCGAAGCCTACAGCCGTCACACCGCACTGCCCGTGTGGGTGGATATCATGAACGCCAGCGCCGGTAAAACGGACCCGGAACCGCTCGTCCAGCCGGATGGCCTGTCACTCGTCGAACTGTGCGCCGTCTCCGGCGAGCTGGCCACCGAATCCTGCCTCGAAGCCGGTCCCGATCCCTCAGACCCCGGACGGCAGAAGTTCATCAAATGCTCCTACATGGAATATATCCGGCCGGAGTCGAAGTTGGAACTCCGCTGCACGTTTCACAGCAAAGAGGATCCCGCCAACGCCGTCACGGCACCGGTCAACCCGCTCGCGCTGTCCTCCGGCACCGGTTCGGAAGTTGCCAGCATCGACGCCCGCCCCCTAGCCATTACCGCCCCCGTCGTCATCGGCGACGATCCTTATCATTCCATCACCGGCACTCAGCGCGACCCGGGGGCACCGCCGGATGCGGCAACCCTGACGCCAGCCGGCAACGCCGGCGCGCCGCCGGTGATTCCCGCCGCTCCGGTGCGCAATCCCGGTAACAGTGCCCTGCTCAATCCCAATCCCGGCAAGGTCACGGTGGAGGATTGATCGCGAATGGTACCGCAGCGGCACGCTACAACATCCGGCTCAGCCGGCGGCGGAGAAGATCGAGCGCCATCTGCGCCGCCATGTTTTTGAATCCCTCGCGCTCCATGCGGAAGAGATAGTGTTCGATGACCGGCTCCGGCTTCGCTTTGGAAGCGAGCGCGATATAGACGGTACCGACCGGTTTCTTATCGCTGCCTCCACCGGGGCCGGCGATTCCCGTGATGGCGAGGGCATGATCGGCTTTGCTCGCAGTTAGGCAGCCTGTGGCCATCGCGGCCGCGACTTCTTTGCTGACAGCACCGTGCGCGGCCAGCATGGCAGGAGGCACGCCAAGGAGGTCGGTCTTGGCTTCGTTGGCGTAGGTGACGAAGGACCGGTGGAGCACACTGGAGGCACCCGGAATATTGGTGATGCGGTGCGCAACGCAGCCGCCGGTGCAGCTTTCGGCCATCGAAACGGTCTGTCCCATTCTTGTGAGGAGATCCACCACGACATGCTCCAGCGGCACGTCATCGGCGGTGAAGTAGTTTTCCGGAAACGCCGCCGCGATGATGGTCTCCGCGGCGGCCAGTTGCTCACTGGTGCCGATAACACGGACGATGACTTCGCCGGGCCGCGCACAGTAGCCAAGTTCCACGTCGCCCAGCGAAAGAATCGGTTCTTCGACAGTGGTGCTGACCTGCGTCTCGCCGAGGCCGCTCAGTTTGAAGTTCCCCATTTGCCGCGCCGCCGTCGCGCCGGTGATGGTTTTCAAAATGGGCACGACCTGATCGGTGAACATCGGCTTCAACTCCCGGGGCGGTCCCGGCAGGAGAATGATGTGCGGGGACATCCCGCCGGCGCCCGCCGCGATGGGCCGCGGCGGAAAGTAGAGTCCAGGCGCCGTGCCGAATTGATTGTGCAGCACCGTCGCGCCCTCCGGCACCATGACCTGGCGGCGCGTGTGAGGGTTCATCTCACGCTTCCGCGAAATGAGATAGGACTGAATGTGCGCCAGGACCTGCGGGTCTTCGTGCAACGGCAGGCCCAGCAGTTCCGCTGTGAGTTCGCGCGTGATGTCATCACTCGTCGGCCCGAGACCGCCGGTGACGAGCACGATGTCCGCGCGCCCCACCGTCTCCAGCAGCGCCTCCTTGATGATGTCTCCGTCCGGAATGGCAATCTGCCGCGCGATGCGGAGACCAAGCGGGAAAAGATTCTCACCCAGCCAGGAGAGGTGAGTGTTGATAGTCGAGCCGAGGAGCAGCTCGGTGCCGGTGTTGATGAGTTCGAGGCGCATGTAAGGGAAGAGTCAGTCCAACCAGTTTTCAAATCGCAGACCCGGCACTTTGGCGAAGTCCACGGAATTGCGCGTGAGCAGCGTGGCATCGTACTCCAGCACGATGCAGGCAATACGAAGGTCAAGAGTGCCAATGCGCAGGCCCTTGGCGCGGAAGGCCGCGAAGCGCGCTGCCGCCTCTTCGTCCCAGGGGAGGCGGATGAACTTGGCGAGTTCCTGGAGGAGCTGGTCGAACTGCGCGTAAGTCCACTGCTGCGCAGGCGGCGTTTTTGCGGAGGCCAGCCGGGCCAACCAGCCGCGCAACGATTCCTCCGCGACGACGATGGGAAGGACCACGTCTTCGCCAGGGGACTGCATGCGCTCTCTGAGGCGCAGACCTGCGGGTGTCTGGTGGATGAGTTCGCGCAGGTGATTGGTATCGAGGACGAACATCAGGGATCAGTGACGGAGCGACGCCATTGTGCGCCGAGGTCCCAGGCTTCGCGGGACTCTGGAGTGTCTTCCATGGCCCCGATGGCGGTGCGCCATTCGTTGTTCCCATTCACAGCAGCCTGCTTGCGGCGGGCGCGGGCGAGGTCTTCCGCGGCTTTGTCTGCGGGAGCGGCGGGAAGTTCGAGGGTGGGTTGCATGGCGCGCAGGGTAGCGTGCCCGGGCGGGTTTGCCATCAGACATTTACAGAAGGAGACGCGACAGTGTTTCCACTTTCTCGCGCAAATTCTCGCAGTTGGCCGGTTCCCTCGGGCGGAGCGCGTCGAGACGATACATGAGGGAGAGCCGGCATTGTCATTTCGCCAGGTGCCTCAGGGGAAGCGAAACTGCTCCTGGCCCGCGCGTAACGCAGTGCCTCCGGCCTGCCGTTGCGCAGTCCGTCCCGGCTGCTCCTGATCGAAGCCGCAGGCTGGAAGCACTGCGGAACGGCAGCCGGGACGGGCTGCGTTACGGATGACGCGGACGTCATTCGTGCTGCTTTGGGAGGGGAATGCCGCCGGTCGTGAGCAAATCATTCAGACCTTTTGGGCTGGCTTTCCGCTCTTTGGAAAGAAAATGCACCAAGCCTGTTGCCTTTCCGTCCACGTATAATTGAGCCTGACTGCACAGGTAGCAGATTACGAAATCGATCTTACGGCCATCTTTGAGAGCCGTTGACAGGCCGTGATGCGGAACAAAGCACATAGCAACAGCCCCGCTCCAACGCTTTCCGGCCTCATTGATTTCCTGAATGGCGGTGATTGCCGCGGACGCGTCAGGGAGAGTCAGGCGTCCGAGGACAGGGTAGCCGTGGAATTCATCTGCGGATTTTTCGCGCGGGTCGGGATCAATGGACAGCAGTGTCCATTGAGTGGCCCCGGGCAGTGCGGTCAGAATGTCAGGGTTGAAGTTATTATCCGGATAAGCGGCAGCAGAGGCAGCCACTTTATCCGCGGGAGGCTCAGCAAAGCGCGCCTTCCACATCCATAGACCTGCCGCGGCCAAAATGCCGGCGGACACCGCGATCGCCGCGTTGATTCCCCGGCGGCTGCAAGTGGTCCCTTTGGCGGGACTGCGAAAACAAAGCGCGACGGCTCCTGTCACCAGCGTCCCCAGCGTCACGCGCCACGGGAAGGCCAGAGGCTGGCGTCCGTCCTTGGCGGGGTTGAGGTCCACATTGCTGAGGATGAGCACGGCGGCGATGCCGCAGGCCATGGCGATGACATTGCCGATGTCGTTGCCTCGGGTTTTGGTGAAGATGGCGACGAGGAAGAGGGCGAGCAGGCTGCCGAAGGTGAAGCCGAGGATGCCAAGGACGAGCGGGATGATTTCCGCCTTGGGATTGTGCGCCATGTACCAGGCGGTGACGACGCCGACGATGATGATGAGGACGGCGAAGAGCACGGTGCTGATGCGCAGGACGCGGACGCGGCGGGCTTCGGTGACATCGCCCTTCATGCGGGAGAAAACGAAGTCGCTGGCAAAACTGGTGGCGAGGGCGTTGAGTGCAGTGCTGAGCGATCCCATCGCCGTGGCGAGGATGCCGGCGATGACGATGCCGCGGATGCCGGCGGGCATTTCGTGCATGATGAAGTAGGGAAAGACTTCGCGGTTCTCCGCGGGCAGGAGCGCAGCTTTGTCAGGATGCGCCTGGTAGAAGGCGAAGAGCAGTACGCCTATGAGCACGAACGAGAAGACGATGGGGATGTCCACGATGCCTGACAGAATGGTGGCGCGGGCGCTTTCCTTGCGGTTCTTCGCGGTGAGCATCCGCTGCACGGTGTCCTGGTCTATGCCGTGCGTGGCCATGGTGACAAACGTGGAGCCGATGAAGGCTGCCCAGATGGTGTACTCGGAGGTAAAGACGTTGATGATCCACGCCATCGCGCCGGGTTCCTCCGGTTTGGCCACATTCCAGAAGACCGGCTCCTTCACATGTTCCATGGCCCCGCTCCAGCCGCCGGGGACATTCGTCAGGAGATAGTAAATGGTGAATCCCAGCGCGGCGACGAGCACACCGACCTGGATGAAGTCGGTCCAGATGACGGCACGAATGCCGCCGACGGTCGTGTAGAGCGCGGTGAGCAGACTGATGACGATGAGTGCACCGGCGAAGATCCAGAATTTTTCATTCGCATCCACCACACTGCCTTTGAAGGCGGCGTAGGCAATGACGAGCACGATGGCCGCGACATAGAGCCGCGTGCCCATCGCCAGCACCCGCGTGACGAGAAACGTGCCGGACGCCACCGTGCGACTCAGCTTTCCAAAGCGGTCACCGAGGAATTCGTAGAGCGAGATGACGCCGTGTTTATAAAAGACCGGGATGAAGATGAAGCTGACGAGCACCCGGGCCATGACGGTGCCGATGGCAAACTGGAGGTACGTCCAGTTGAGCCGCGAATAGCCGCTCTCCGGCGCGCCGAGGAAGGTGGCAGCGCTGATTTCCGCCGCCAGGATGCTGGCGAGCACCGCCCACCATGCGATCTGGCGGTCGCCGAGGGTGAAGCCTTCCACGCTGCCGCTCTTGCTGCGCTGGGAGAGGCCGATGCCAATGATGAGGGCAAAGTAGAGGCAGACGACGAGGATGTCGGTGAGAGCTTTCCAGTCCATGAGTGATAAGTTTTGAACAGGAGGTAACAGAGGAAACAGAGAAGCAAAGCAGGAGGAAGGCTTTGTTTGGCCTCGATGGTTGCCGCCCCGCGGAACAAGTCACTGTTATCTCCGTTTCCGCCCCGTCAAATTCCGTGAGCGGTGTCGAAACAAAAAACGCCCCGGCGGCGAACCGGCGGGGCGCTTGAGATAGGAAGTTACTTCTTCCTGGGAATCCTCAGCGACTTGCCGTCCACGATGGTGTCGGACTTGAGTCCGTTGGCGGACTTAATGGAGGCGACGGAGACGCCGTACTTCAATGACATGCCGTAGAGCGTGTCGCCCGATTTCACCTTCACATAGGTTGGCTTCGCGACCGGCTTGGGTTTGGGCTTTGGTTTCGGTTTGGAACTGCTCGCGGTTGTCTTCCGGGGGGACGAACTGCTGCTGCTGCTGCCGCTGCTGGTCGTTTCTCTTGGTCCGGAGGAAGCGCTCGATGCAACCGTGCTGCGCGCGGGAGTTTCATCAGGCTCCTGCGTGTAGGCCGCCGAGACCGGGGTATCTCTCACACCGGTGGCACCTTCGCCTTTGGCCACCCAGTCTTCGCGGTAGTTGCCGGCATCATCGAAGGGGCGGGCTGCCCTCGCAGCGTCGGTTTTCCGTCCGGAAGATCCGGAAGTGTAATCAACGACCCCGAGGTCGTCGGAGCCGGTTTTGTTGGTGGTTTCGCAGGAGGGAAGCACGATGCAGGCCGCAAGGGCGACCAGCCCGGTGGTCAGTCGGATCGGGAACGGGGTCATGGCCGGGAAAGTAGGGGCACTTTGCCGGATGTCCAGTCTTCCGTGACTGATGTGCGAATATCTTGGCACAAAACAAAACCGCGTGCGGCACAGGGCCCCACGCGGTTTCGCAAAATCTTCTGACGGGTGTGAATTACCGGGCCATTTCCTTGACCTGAACGGCTTCCTTGCCGACGCGCCCGCGCAGGTAGTTGAGCTTGGCGCGGCGAACGCTGCCGCGCTTGGTGACTTCGACGCTGGCTATGCGCGGGGTATAGTAAGGGAAAACGCGCTCCACGCCCTCGCCATAACTGAGCTTGCGAACGGTGAAACTCTTGCCGACGCCGGCACCTTTAATGCCGATCACAATGCCGGCAAACACCTGGATACGCTCCTTGCCGCCTTCGGTAACCCGGCAGTTCACCTTAACGGTGTCGCCAACTTTAAATGTGCCGATTTCGGCGGTGGTTTGCTCGCGTTGAATCTGTTCCAGCTTGTTCATGGGGTAAAGGGGCGGTCTATGGTGTATAATAATGAGTGCCCGCCAGCGGCAGGCGCCGGCCCGAAAACGAGGGGGCCGGAGGGGGGAGCGGGTCTTACGCTCAGCCTCCCGGAGGCGCAACGGAAATTTTACCTGTGATAATGACTGGCAACACGGACGGCGGCATTCGCGGTTCCGTGGAGGATGACCGGGGCCCGCTCCGCTCCTGACAAACGCGGGGTACTGGGCTCGCTCCCCGGGTTCCAGGCGCTGCGGATTTTTGTCATACGAAATTCCCAATGCTGTGCCATGATGTAACGCGCCTGAGTCGCTCTTATCATGCACCTCCAAACCATCTTTTGTGCTGCCATCCTATCCGCCGCCGTTTTGCCGCTGCGAGCGGAGGAGGCAGCGGTCGTCAAAGCGGGAGCTTCCTTCGCGGCGACAGACACGCTCAACTGCGGGGTGGAGGCCAGCGCCGATGCCATGGAATGCCTCAAGGGCCTGAGTTGGACTTGCGAGCCATTCAGTGTCACCTGCGAGGCAGCAGAGGACGGCAAGGGCGACTGGTTAATGCGGTTCCCTTCCCCTCGCCCGGCGGGCAACGCGAGGAACGATCTCTGCGCCATGGAATGGCGGATGGCGAAGGACAGGGATGGGAACCCTGTCAAAGGGCCGGCCGTCGTAGTCGTGCATGAATCCGGCCGCGGCATGGTGGCCGGGCGAATCTTCGCCAACGGAATGCGCGCCTATGGCATCCACACCTTTCTCATTCATTTGCCGGGCTACGGCGCACGCACGCCGGACGTGCGGCCGGGCATTAAGGAAATGCTGCCGGCGATGCGGCAGGCCGTGGCCGATGTGCGCCGCGCCAGCGATGCGGTCGCCGGGCTGCCGTTCGTGGACCATACGAACACTTCGCTGCTCGGCATCAGCCTCGGCGGTTTTGTCACCGCTACCGTGTCCGGGCTCGACCGGGGATTCGACAAAGTCTTCATCCTGCTCGCCGGCGGCAATCTCCATGATGTCATCCTCCAGGGTGGAAAAGACGCCGCGAAAATCCGGGCCTCGCTGGAACAGGCCGGTGTGACGGAACAGCAGATCCGCGACACGTCGCGGCTGATCGAGCCCATGCGCCTCGCGCACCGTGTGGATCCCGCTCACACCTGGCTTTTCAGCGGCACCAAGGATGAAGTAGTGCCGCCGGCCTGCTCGCTGGCCTTCGCCAAAGCGGCCGGGCTCGACAAGCATCACGTCGAACTGCCTGTCGGGCACTACACGGCCGCCATGATGCTGCCGGTGATTCTCCAGCAGACAGCCGATATCGTCCGCGGAGTTGCGACGCCCGCCACCGGCGCGCGAGCAGACTCTGAATGAAGGCCGGCATCGCCGTCGCTGACATCCGGTCGGAATCGCATGCCCCGCCCGGTGCTCATTCCCCGCGGCACCACTGATCGCGCCACCATCGCTCAAGGAATGCCCGCCACAGGAAACCGGGAATGCGCACGGCCTCATTCACCAGTGGACACCGATGAGATGCACGGGAGGTAATTCTCCTTTTGGGAATTCTCCTTGCGCCGCGCGGCCCGGCCTTCACATTACCGCCGTGAAAATGCTGAGCCTGACGCTTCGACTTATCCCGCTCCCCGCCTGATGGCGCGGTTGGCTTTCCCGCCGCCGCGCACCGCCGGG